>CAZQVX010000124.1:0-1479 GCA_964596845.1 uncultured Syntrophomonadaceae bacterium
TTGTGGGGATCATCAATGTTTGCGGCAGGATCTTCTCACCCCAGCACCTCGATTGCCCCTTCAGGGCCCTTGATGAAGGGATCGAAAAAGTCCGCTCTCTTACCCCACTGGTGGTTGTAGATTTCCACGGCGAGGCTACTTCCGAGAAAATTGCCGCCGGCTGGCATGTTGACGGAAGGGCCGGCGCCTTTTTGGGCACCCATACCCATGTGCAGACTGCTGACGAAATTATCCTGCCCGGGGGTACCGCTTACATCACCGATGCAGGTATGACCGGCAGTTACGAGGGCGTCATTGGGGCCAGGCGCGATAGGGTGCTGCGCCACTTTCTGACGCAGCTGCCGGCACGCATTGAACCGGACCGGGGGAAAAGGCAGCTGGGCGCGGTCTTTTGCGCCATACATGCTACAGGCAGGGCGGCAAAAATTGAACGGATCCTGCTCCGGGAGCGATAAAAACTGCCCTTCAGCGTCGAATTCTGAAAAATCTTGTATTTTGTCCTCAAAAATAGAACATAAAGAAGGAAAATTAAAAACGAGGTAGAATAATAACTTGATCAGGATATAAAAGGATCTTTTGCTAACAGTAGCTAAATGATGTCAAGAAACACCTTGCTATGAAGGGGAGGCGGATTAACTCGAGCAAAACTAATTCATATGCCAAAGAGATCGAGGCAGTCATCTCCCAGGTCAAAGGGGTTCTTTCCTCGCAAGTTGTATGTGAAAACAATAATATTGTCGAAATACATGTCCTGGCCGATCATTCCCGCACGCCCAAGCAAATTGTGAGGGATATCGAATCGGCAGCGCTGATCAAGCTGGGGGCGACCATCGATCACAAACAGATCAGCGTAGCCCAACTGGGAGAAGCGGGACGGGCTATGCCGGTTCCCGGGATCAGGCTTAAGCTGCATCGTATTAACAGCTCAACAGGCGGTGGGGAGATCGCCATCACCACCACTGTCGGCCTGGGCGAAGAGACCTTTGCAGCTTCTGTTCAGGGGCCCAGCACCAGGCAGTACCGCCTGCGACTGGTGGCGGAAGCCACTCTGAATGCTGTAGAACAGTACCTGGGAACGAGCAGCAAATTTATAGCCGCCGATGTTCTGAAAAGCCGGGTTGCCGGCCAGGAGGTTATTGTTGCCGTGGTTTCGCTTTGCCTGGGGCCGGGTGAAGAGATTTTGACAGGCACTGCTCTGAACAAGGGGGATGACATGGAGGCAACCGCCCGGGCTACCCTGGATGCGATAAACCGGAGACTGGTTGCCATGGATCACTCGTAATTTAATCGCCTTTAATTTTGAAGCCGGGAGCATGTTTAACTTATAACTTTAAACGAGCGGAAAAACGAGCGGAGCGCACCGGCGGTCTAGCGGATACCGCTGAGAACCAGTTAAAGGGGGAAAAACCATGAAGGGTTCTTTCCTGAAGGTTCTCTTGGCGCTGGCCAGTTTGCTGCTTGCCGGCGGCGCTTTGTTTA
>CAZQVX010000124.1:1579-4835 GCA_964596845.1 uncultured Syntrophomonadaceae bacterium
ATGCTCATTGCCCGGCAATCATTTATCCAATACATGAATATGCGGCAGACCTTTCTCGATACTATCCAGAGCCTCTCGGCGACCATTGATGCCAAGGATCCTTACACAAAGGGACACTCCGGCAGAGTGGCGGATTACGCCACAGCCTTGGCCCGCGAACTGGGATGGTCCGAGGATAAGGTGGAATCACTGCAATACATTGCCTTGATCCACGATCTGGGGAAGGTAGCTGTCCCTGAAGCGATATTGAAGAAAGAAGGAAGGCTCACCGATGCCGAATACGCCAGGATGAAGGAGCACAGCCTCATCGGCTTCAATATCATTAAAGATGTTAAATTTTTGGGGGGCGGTCCGGACAACATCAAGCACCACCATGAACGGTGGGATGGAAAAGGTTATCCCGACGGTCTCAAAGGTGATGCTATCCCTGAAGGCGCCCGCATCCTGGCGGTTGCCGACTCCTTTGATGCTATGACCAGCGACCGCTCATACCGTAAAGCTTTGGGGATAAGGACAGCCATGCAGGAGATCAAGGAAGGGGCGGGCACCCAGTTTGATCCCCAGGTTGCGGAAGCCTTCCTCAGGATTATTCCCCAACTAAACCTGGCTGATAAAAAAGAGAGGTCCGGCCAGGTTTGTTACAGCCGGCCTGTCGTTGCTGAAAGCAAACAGTAACGCCCGGCGAAGCAGACCCTTGTAGGTTTCTTTTCAAGGCGCCCCCTTTTTCCAAGGGGCCTATCTTACTCCCCTGCCTTGTTCGAACAAGGGGATTTACAAATAAATGATTAATTGCTCTACAATCGACAGGGCGGGATTTAAGTTTGCATATTGAAGGTGCTTTGTTAGGACTTCTTGTAGGCTGGCTCAGGGGCGGTCAACTGCGGCGATTGACAGGCTTGAGCCTGCCCGGCTGGCCTCTGGCCGTACTGGGTCTGGCAATCCAGACCTTGATCAAAGTAAGCGCAGGCTGCGGGTGGGAGAGCGTTATTGCAGTAGCGCCTTACCTGCATATCGCTTCTTTTCTACCTCTTTTATGCTTTATTTATCTGAGCCACCGCCGGGGCATGCTGCTCATGGGCCTGGGGCTCCTGCTCAATCTCATTGTAATCGTCGCCAACCAGGGATTCATGCCCGTAAATGTGTCAGGTTTGGATCCCTTCCTGCAAGAGCAGCTCCGCAGCGGCGCCGCCAGCCCACTGCACACTTTGCTAACGGATGAAACCATCCTTCCCCTGCTCGGTGATCAGATCCCCATTACCTACGTGTTCAACAGGCTTATCAGCATCGGGGATATCCTTTTGGCTCTGGGTATCACTATCCTCATCCAGCACCACATGGTTCGCTGCAAGCGGGTCTAGCCAATCAGCCCGCTTGTTCCCCGGTATATTCGCCTGCCGCTTTCAGCCTGGCGATCTCCAGATCTTGCAGCTCCTTGAAGGCAATTTTCCCCACATTTGTTTTGGGCAGCTCACCGTAAAACTCTATCTCGCGGGGGCAGCTCCATTTGATCAGATCTTTGCGGCAGTGATCGATCAGCTCTTTTTCCATTTCGGGACCGGCCTTGCTTTTATCTTTGAGAACAACAAACGCCTTGACCCGCTCCACCTGTTCCTTATCCGGCACGCCAATAACACAGGCCTCCAGGACCGCGGGATGCCCGTAAAGCTGTGCTTCAACCTGGGCCGGATATACATTCATGCCCGATGATTTGATCATACGCTTCTCTCGTAGTTTAAAATAGAAGAAACCATCCCCATCCATGGTCCCGATATCCCCTGTGTGCAGCCAGGTCCTTCCGTCATCATGGCGCCTCAGCACTTTGGCAGTCTCCGCGGGTTGATCCAGATAACCCATCATCACCGCCGGTCCATGGACGCAGATTTCACCTTCTTCGCCGATGTCAGCCTCTGCGGTAGTCCCCCGTTTGACAATCTTCGCCAGCATATTGGGAAAGGGGATGCCGATGCTTCCTTCCCGGTATTCTCCAAGGGGTTGAGCCATGATGGCCGTAACTGCCTCCGTAAGCCCGTATCCTTCCAGCAGTTTCGTCCGGCCTCCCTGTCGCTGCACTATCTCTTCAAAGCGGTCTTTGACCACATGCGGCAGGGTATCGGCGCCGCTGAAGCAGGCGGAAAGGCAGCTCAGATCGGCGCGATTAAACTTTTCGTTCCTGGTTAGCGCCTCAAAAAGGGTAGGCACGCCGATGATGTAATTGGGTCTTTTTTTAATCAGATCGGCAGCCATGCCGGCTTCGAATAGCGGCACCAGGATGCTTTTACCGCCGTTCATCAGTGCGGCATTCACGCATACTCCCAGGCCAAAACCATGGAAAATGGGCAGCATGGCTAACATATCGGCCACATTCTCATCCATGCCCACCCATTCTGCGCACATCATTCCGTGGCTGACAAAGTTATAGTTGGAAAGCATGATCCCTTTGGGCGTTCCTGTAGTCCCGCCGCTGTAGAGAATTGCCGCCATGTCATCAGGATCAGCCGTACCTAAAGGCGCCCGGGGATAACGGCTGCGCATGACCGCATCTTTCCACATCTTTACCCCCCTGGTTGCCGGAATTGGGGGGGTCTTTCTTCCCTTGGCCAGCCAGTAAAGGGCCCCTTTGAGCGGCGTCAGGTAATCCTGAATTCTGGCCACAAGTAGCAGCTCCAGCTTCGCTTTCTCCGCGGCCCGTTTGAAAGTCTCGTAAAAAATATCCATAGCCAGTGCAAAGCGACTTTGGCTTAAGCGCAGATAAAACTCAATTTCGCTTTCAGTGGAAAGCGGGTGGATCATACTGGCTACGGCTCCTAGTTTGTTAAGGGCATAGAAACAGATAATCCCGGGAGGGGAGGTGGGCGCCGAGATCGTCATTCGCTCCCCTTTTTTTAAACCCATGGCGGCAAGGGCATCGGCGCAGCGGTCAATCTGCTCTAAAAATTGTCGGTAAGTGGCCGTATAGTCCATAAAATCATAGGCGATCCGATCAGGGTATCTTTCTGATGCATTTTTCACGGCTTCGTACATGGTACACCGGGGAAAATCAACCTCTGTGGGCACATTTCCGTAATACTTCAGCCATGGTTTTTCTGCTGCAATCATTTATAGACACCTCACTTTTTGAGAAGACAATGTTCCCAAGTCAACAAATTGGGAATCTTCTACCCAACAGAAGTATAGCAATATTCAGACACAGCGTCAACGATGGGGGATGAAGAAGCAGCACAAAAACCCGGAAACCCGGAAAAAACCCAGAAAAAAT
>CAZQVX010000125.1:0-4825 GCA_964596845.1 uncultured Syntrophomonadaceae bacterium
TGTGGATTATTTCCTTGACATAACTTTTTCTTAAGGTTACAATATTCGTGAAAAGATTTGCCAATTTAATCGGCTTTTTATATAAAATGGTTCCCAGTTCAGGGTTAAAAGAGAAGTCTTTGGTGCTTATAATAAGCGCTGCCATAGATTTTTAAGAAATGCAGGGTGCATACACGGTTAGAGGTGTAAGTATCTTCATATCATCAAATCTCTTTTAAGCTGTGTTCTGTGAACACAGCTTATTTATTTAGACTATTTTATGGAAATGGGGGTGGAACTAGATGTATGATGCTTATATTATTATTGGAACCGCAGTTTTAGCATTAATTATCGGCGTGGTCGCCGGTTATTTTGTCCGAAAATTGCTCGCCGAGGCCAAGATCACTTCTGCCGAAGAAGCGGCCAAAAAAGTAATCGAGGAGGCCGAACAGGAAGCAAACGCAATCAAGAGAGAAAAGTATCTGGAAGCAAAAGAGGAAGCCCACAAGCTCAGGAATGAGTTTGAGCGGGAAAGCCGTGAACGCCGCAATGAACAGCAGCGGATCGAGCGGCGCCTGGTCCAAAAGGAAGAATCCCTCGATCGCAAGACCAACTCCATAGAGCGAAAAGAAGAGGATCTGAGAAAGAAAGAGGAGGAAAACCGCCGGGCGAAAGAAAAAATAGAGCAGCTCTCCAAACGCCAGATCGCCGAGCTGGAGCGAATCTCCAACATGACGGTGGAAGAAGCCAGAGAGACTATTTTGCAGCGGACTCGCGATGAAATTTCTCACGAGATGGCTATGCTGGTCAAAGAGGTGGAGAACCAGGCCAAGGACGAGGCCGCCAAGAAAACTCGCGAGATTATCACCATGGCTATTCAGCGCTGTGCCGCGGATCATGCCTCCGAAGCCACGGTTTCGGTGGTCTCCCTGCCCAATGAAGAGATGAAGGGACGGATCATCGGACGTGAAGGCCGCAACATCAGGGCGTTGGAAACGCTTACGGGAATAGATCTGATCATCGACGATACCCCTGAAGCGGTAATTCTTTCGGGTTTTGATCCCATCAGGCGAGAAGTTGCCAGACTCTCGCTGGAGAAACTTATCAGTGACGGCCGGATCCATCCGGCCAGGATCGAAGAGATCGTGGAGAAAACGCGCAAAGAGGTGGATACCCAAATCCGGGAGGAAGGGGAACGGGCTACTTTCGAGACCGGAGTGCACGGAATTCACCCCGAACTGGTGATCATGCTGGGTAAACTTCGCTACCGGACATCTTACGGGCAGAATGTGCTGCAGCATTCTATCGAGGTCTCTCACCTGGCTGGAATGATGGCCGGTGAACTGGGCCTCGACATCACCTTTGCTAAAAGGGCCGGGCTGCTCCACGATATCGGCAAGGCCACGGACCATGAATCCGAAGGCTCGCACGTGGAGACAGGAACGGAACTGGCGAAAAGATACAAGGAGTCGCCTGAAATCATTAATGCCATTGCCGCTCACCACGGTGATGTTGATTTTCAGACCCTGGAGGCGGTTCTGATCCAGGCTGCCGACGCCATTTCAGCCTCTCGTCCCGGAG
This sequence comes from uncultured Syntrophomonadaceae bacterium, assembly GCA_964596845.1. Classification (GTDB taxonomy): domain Bacteria; phylum Bacillota; class Dethiobacteria; order DTU022; family DTU022; genus JAAZIN01. Next base: position 1,561 of record CAZQVX010000125.1, read on the forward strand.
CGCGCCGGGAAACCCTGGAAGCTTATATCAAACGTCTGGAAAAACTCGAAGGCATTGCCGAATCCTTTGATGGGGTCGACAAGGCTTACGCCATCCATGCCGGGCGTGAGGTCAGAATCATGGTCAAGCCGGACCGGATCGACGACTTGAAATCAATCCAGATGGCCCGGGATGTCGTCAAGAAAATTGAAAGCGAACTGGAGTATCCCGGACAGATCAAGGTAAATGTCATCCGGGAAACCAGAGCTGTCGATTACGCCAAATAAAACCATTTTTGCCGGATAATTATCAGGTGCCCTGCGGGGCACTTTTTCTTTTCAGGGCAGGACTTTCGCCGGAATCCGGGGAATAGGATATTTAGAAAGAAAGGGGGGCGCCCGATGCTGCCCGATTCGCTTGATGAAACATACCATGTGAACATGCTGGTTGATCTACTGGTACGTTTCCCAGAAATTTGTACAATTAATTTCAATGTGCCTTCATCCTCATGCTCTCTTTCTTATATGATTAAAAGACAGCTCAACCGTCAAGAGTTCAAGGATCTGCAGCAGCAAGTCAGGGAGAACCTGCAGGCGCTGTATTTTTTAAGCGGTTGCGAAAATTGTGGCCCTCCAAAAACGCAGATGGACATTTACCCCGGTATCACCAGGGTTCAGATCGTTCTTAAAGGAGACACCCTGCTTGAAGAGGCGATCAGCCTTCTGACAAAAACAATATCTTCCTATTTTAAAACAGATCTTGCCGGTGAATCCCCTCCGGATAAAGAAGGCTGTCTGCCTTCAATGGCGGCGCCGCCTGATGATCTTTCCAGCCGCTCAACGGCGGGGGCCGGCCGCCGGACCAGTCACTTCTTCGCCTATCGTGACGAGGGAAAGGTTTACATATATGACAAGTGAGAATAATTGCTGATCAGGCCTCGGTTTCACCCGTCAGGCTGCACCCCGGCGTCCCCTCGTGCATAGTATGAAAAAGATTCTTTTTTTGTCCAAATCGAAAAACCTGCGGTAAACCTGAATGTTTCAATTAAAATATTCTCATTTTTCAGGCAGGACTTTTCTTTTAAACGGCGAATTTAGTAATAAAAGCAAATCCCGTCAAAGGAGGTATCTACTGGTTAAATGGAAGTATTAAAAGTTTCAGCAAAATCTAATCCCAATTCTGTGGCCGGCGCACTAGCAGGGGTATTGCGTGAAAGGGGTGGAGCCGAAATTCAGACCATCGGCGCCGGAGCCCTAAACCAGGCCGTAAAAGCGGTTGCCATTGCCCGTGGATTTGTGGCCCCGGGCGGTATTGATCTTATCTGTATTCCCGCTTTTACGGATATTCAAATCGACGGGGAGGAAAGAACCGCTATAAAGTTAATCATCGAGCCGCGCTAATCAGTAGAGGAGTGGGGGCAGAAAAAGACACCCTTTGGCCAGTGTGGTTGGGGGTGTTTTTTTTAATGGTATTCTAGAGTAAAATAGGATTATGACTGTTGACGTAAAAATAGCCGATTGCCACTGTGACACCATCGCCTTGATGAAAGAAGGGAGCTGCGATTTTGGCCGGCTTAACTCTACCGGACATATCGACCTGCCCCGACTTCGGGCGGGCGGCGTTGCTCTGCAGTTTTTTGCTGTCTGCACGGCTCCGGGGAGAGAGCGGAACCATCTCCTCTCGGCCCTGGAACAGATCAGCCGTTACCACCTCTGCCTGGCGGAAAACAGCAATGAGATCACCGGCATTGAATGTGAAAAGGATCTGACCAGGGTTCAAAGTGAAGGCAAGATCGCTGCGCTGCTCTCCCTGGAAGGAGCAGAACCGCTCCAGGGAAGCCCGGAGCTGCTGGGGATTTTTTCGCGCCTGGGGGTGCGTGCACTTTCCCTGACCTGGAACCACCGCAATCTATACGCTGACGGAGCGGGGGAGGATGAAGCGGGCGGCGGGTTGACCAGGGCCGGCCGGAGGCTGGTGCAAAGCCTTTCCGGCAAAAGGATGATCCTGGACCTGGCCCATCTCTCCGCAAGATGCTTTTGGGAGGCGCTCGAGCTGACGACGCGGCCTCCCCTGGTCTCCCATGCCAACGCCCGCCGGCTCTGCGACCACCCCCGTAACCTTACTGATGAACAGCTTAAAGCGCTGGCCTCACGTGAGGGAGTCATCGGCTTGAGTTTTTATCCCCGCTTCATCTCCGGAGAGCCGGCGGCCTCCCTGGAACAGCTGACAGATCACTTTGCGCATATCGCCGGTCTCATCGGAGCGGAGCATGTCGCCTTTGGCTCTGATTTTGACGGCATCGATTGCACTGTTGAAGAGATTAAAGATGCCTCGGATTATCCGGCGCTCCTGGAAGCCCTGTTCAAACGCGGTTTTCATCGCCGCGAGATAGAACTCATCGCCCACGACAATGTTGCAAGGATATTGCGGGAAAACATCGGCGGCGCGCTATCGTGAAGCTCAATCAAGGATACCTGCCTGTTGATCTGCACCTGCACAGCACCGCCTCAGACGGAGCTCTCCCCCCCGGTCGGGTCATCGACCTTGCAGCCGACGCCGGACTGGCTGCGGCGGCACTGACCGATCACGATACCATGGATGGGGTGGCCGAAGCCCTCGATGCCGGAAAGAGGCGCGGCATTGAGGTCCTCCCCGGAGTAGAGCTTAGCGCTTCATTGGATGATAGAGAAGTCCACCTGCTCGGTTACGATCCCCTTTATCCGGAGAAGATAAAGACCGTCCTCGAAGAGCTGCGCCGGGAACGCTACCGGCGCATGGAGCAAATGGCCTTTCTGCTGCGCGGCCTTGGATTTCACCTTACCGGAGCGGAAGTGAACGAAGAAGCAGGCCGGGCTGCACCGGGCCGCCTGCATCTGGCCCGGCTCATGGTAAAACGGGGCTGGGTTCCCCATATTTCAGCCGCTTTTTCCCTCTACCTGGGGCAAGGCAGCCCCGCCCATGTCCCCCGGACCACCCTGGATGCAAGCCGGGCCATCAGTTTGCTTCACGAAGCCGGAGCGATCCCGGTATGGGCCCACCCGGGCGCCGACGGAAAAGTAGTCCTCCCAAGGCTTGTAGATATGGGGATCAGCGGTCTAGAAGTGATCCACCCTGACCATGCTCCGGAATCAGTCCGTTTTTACCGCCATCAGGCGCAGCGGTGGGACCTGCTCATAACGGGCGGCTCGGATTTTCATGGCGACAGCGGATACCGTGCCGGCCGGCCCGGCGCTTTTACCGTCCCCTACCGCTGCCTGACCGCGATTAAAGAGGCGCCCCGCGGCCT
>CAZQVX010000126.1:0-2486 GCA_964596845.1 uncultured Syntrophomonadaceae bacterium
GGTGTCCGGGAGTACTGGGTTGTAAACACCGCTTCGGCGGAGATTTTAATCTATCACTTTGAAAACCATAACATCGATAAAATCCACACATTCAAAGGCGACGAGCAGGCCGGTTCAGCAGTTTTCCCCGGCCTGAAAGTAAACTTAAGTAATATATTTACCTGAGAAGGAGGCTTTCTCTAATGATCATCGGCCACATCGACAAATGCAAAGCAAGCCCCGTTAATTTCAATGGCATTACAGGAATGAGCAAGCAGGTGCCCATCTCCTGTGCCGAGGGATGGGATGACTATGTCCTGCGCGTATTCACCCTGGAGCCCGGCTGCAGCTCGCCGCGGCACAGGCATGCCTGGCCGCATATCAACTGGATCGTCAGCGGAGAGGGCGTGCTCCATCTGGATGGCGCCGATCACGCCGTAGGCGCGGGCTCCTATGCCTTCATCCCCGGTGAAGCGCTGCACCAGTTTACAAACAGCGGGAGCGAGTCTTTTGTCTTTATCTGCATCGTCCCCCCGGAGGGTGATCAGTAGGGGGTTCAAGGCTGCTTGATACCCTTAAATCATCGCCTTATCGGCTCATGATCGGCGGCGCAGCATCCGGCCCGGAAGCGACTCCCCAACAGAGACCCCTTCTGTGACTACAGGCGTACCGTTGACAAAGACGTGATCTACACCTGTGGGGGGCACAGATGGATTGGCAAAGGTTGCAGTTGTGCCGAGCCGCGGCAGATCAAGGATTACTATGTCTCCGAAATTTCCCTTTTCGATGCTCCCCCTTCCCTTTATGTTCATCACTGAAGCCGGCAGTGAGGTGCATTTTCTTATAGCTTCCTCGATAGAGAGAAGCTTCTTCTCTTTTACAAAAAAGTTAATAAAGCGCGGAAAACCGTCGTAGAAAACTTGCGAAGGACGGCCCACAGGACGCAGTATAGTATCAGTAGAAGGCATGGAGAGGGGATGAGTAAAGCCCGACCACATGGAGCGAAAAGCAAAGGGATCGTCCGGTTTGGTCGGCGTATGGAAAACCATAACCTGTCCCTTTTCCTCGATGAGCAGATCGCAGATAACATCGAAAGCATGTTTCCCCTCTTTTTTCCCTATTTCGGGAAATGTTTTGCCCTCCATCCAGCGGTTGTGCTCGCTGGCCACTGCCATGACCCTGAGGCCATTCCAACCGGTCATCTTGAGATAATTAAAAGACCACGTGGCGCCGTCGCGATGAGGCCACAAGGGCTCAACGTTATTTATATCGGAAAGCACCCTTTTGCGGAATGCACGATCCTTGAGCCGCTCCAAAGCCTGGCTTTTGCTCCCCTCTGAAGCGTAGGGCGGCAGGAAAGCGAAAAGCTCTGTGAAGCCTTGAGATATGGGGACCATATCAAAGTTAACCTGAAGCCCCTCCTCCCGCTTTCTCTCGATGAGCCGAAGCTTGGACTCAAGGCCCTTCTCGATGGGAATGGGTAATCTTAACCTGTTGTATAAAAAGGAACCGGCCTGGATGGCTCCCTTAGTGATCGCGGTAAGCCCTTTGGTATAGGGCTGCCAGTAGAGATGAGAGACCTGCACGGGAATCTCGCTGCGCAGCCCCACCTGAAATACCTCATCCAGGGCTTGATCCAGCGTGTGGGAGTAGCTGCGCAAGTGTGAGGTGAAAATGCCGTCGTGTTTTTTGAGCACTTTACCGCAGCCCAGCAGCTCATCCAGATCGCTCTGCAAGCCGGGAAAATATTGAAGGCCCGTGCTCATCCCAAAACAACCCAGGGACATGCATTCCTCCAGATAGCGCTCCAGCACCTTCTGTTCTTCACCGGTAAGCAACCGCGTTACCAGGCCCGAGGCCGCGATGCGCAGCGTGCCGTGCCCCGCCAGGATGCCGGCATTCAGCAGCATGCCCTTGTTTTCCACATACTCCATGTATTCAGCAGGGGTCTTCCAACAGGCTGTCTGCTCCATCGACTGCCCGTTTAAGGTCTCCAGATGCGCCAGTATGTCTTTGCGCCGCTCTGGGGGAATGAAGCTGCATGAAAAACCGCAGTTGCCGCCGATGAAAGTAGTGATCCCCTGCGTCACCAGAGGCTTTAGGATTTCGTTATGTCCCTCCAGGGGGAGGACAAAATCAGCGTGTGAATGGACATCAATAAAGCCGGGCGCCACCAATTTACCGGCAGCATCGATCACCACCCCGGCTTCGGCGCCTTCCAGCAGGCCGATATCGGCTATCTTCCCTCCATTTAGAGCGAGATCCGCTCTGTAGCAGGGTTTGCCGGTGCCGTCAGCAACAGTACCATTTAAGATAAGTGTATCAAACATAGCGATCATCCTTTACTGGTTATGGACTTTTCCCAAATTATTCGCTACCGGGCGAAAATAACCTTTTCTCGTAATAAAGGCGACAAAAAAAGCGGCGTAGATACGCCGCCTGTTTTCATAGATGGTTCCGCCTTGCGAACCATCTTTCCTATATCCAGCCTTCTATGAAACGGGCCC
>CAZQVX010000126.1:2586-4809 GCA_964596845.1 uncultured Syntrophomonadaceae bacterium
ACGAGCTGCTTCATCACCTGTTTCGCCACACCCAACGCCACAGCATAGACAAGATAATGCTCCCAGACCACCAGGGCGGGGATCATAGATTGGTCCAGCTGGGAAAAATGCAGCAGAAATCTCTTGAATGCTTTCCACTTGGCCAGATGATCCGCCCCTGTGGGAGTAAAGTTTTTAAGCGCCAACGAAAAGGACAGCAGCAAGGCCCCGACAGGGGCCATCACAAAACCGGTGATCAGCATGAAGTCCTTTGCGATAAAGAGAATTCCGGCACCAAGCAAAATCCCCCCGGTGATAACGCCCGACCAGACCGTGCCGCCGAAGAAGCCCAGATTTTCAACCTGCGTTTTTATCCTGGTGGTCCAGCCCTGGTAAAAAGAGGCGGTGCTGCTTCGCCGTTTTTTGGCATAACTCTCGATCTCCTTAAAGGTTACACCCGCCTCGGGCTGCCGCGCTACCTGGTCAAAAATAAAACCATATAGCAGAGCTTCATGCCCTGACAGTTCATCTCGCCCTGCTGTGGGGAAAATCCGGTAATCGGTAAAGGAGCGTTTGAAGACCAGCCCCTTTTCACCCTGGTATTCTTCCAGGTGCACGTGCCCCCGCCGGGCCAGATCCAATACAGTAGCCGTGATATCCTCAGGAGCAGTGCGCCCAAGGCGAATGAAGTGACCGGCTTCAGCGGGCGAGTAGTCGCCCGGCAGATCGCGGTAATAGTCGCCCTGGTAGGCCTGCGGATCGCTGAAAGCCTTTCGCCGCAGTACCAGGTAAAAAGCAAGCGCTCCAACCAGGATCACACCCCCGGCATAAACGCTAGCCTTATCCAATTGGCGCCGCCGGTTAGCCTGATCCGCCCATTTTCCCTCTTCTTTCAGGATTCCGGGAAGGCCCTCTCTTTCGGACCGATTAGCGGCCCCCGGAACAAGCTGCAGCGGAAAAACCACTCTGCCCTCGAGGAAGGTCCTCCGGGGCAGGTTTTTAACTTCCCAGACCACCCGATTGTTCCCTTCCTTGGTTACGCTGCCCTGTAAAGGCCCGTGCCCCCATACCCGCAGATCTTCGCCGGTGGCGCCCTCAGGCAGGGTCAAAACAACCTTGGCCTGATTAGTGCGCTCTTCCCATTCATCCCCGATAAACTGGTAGTATAACTCGGCCACATCCTGATGCAGCAGCACCGCGTTCTCCACCGTATATGAAATGGTAAAGGTGCGCTGTTCATTAGACGCCTCAAAACTCCAGTCGATATAGATTTGGCCCGGTTTTTCCTCAACGTAAAAAACACCCGCTATGTCCCGGGTTCCGGGAGGCATCTGCCGGTAAGGCTCTCCCTTTTCGCTCACCAGGACATCCTTAATCGATGCATTATTCTTCAATAAAATGTATTCCCAGGCGCCCCGGTAGCGCCCGTTAAACTTGAAGGTTCGCTCCTCCACAACAGTCATAGAGCCGTCGGTAAAAAGCTCGGCTTCAATAAGCACGCTGGGGAAGTTATAAGAGCGATCATCATCTGCATACGCCGGCGCCGCAAATAGCGCCAGAACCATAAAAATTAACCCCAGGCACGCTGAAATGAGGTGAATAAACCTGCCGCAGCGATCCCCATTTTCCCGGCTTATTATTTTTTTCATGGCGACCCTCTAGAATTCCACCTTTACTGCCTGCCGTGCTTCCGCCTCATCATCCAGGTTAAAGTAACCCTCCTGATGAAACCCGAACATGCCGGCGATCATCACTGCAGGGAATCGCTGGATGGCCGTATTGAACTTAAGAACAGTATCATTGTAAAACTGCCGGGAAAAAGCAATCTTGCTCTCGGTGTTGGTCAGCTCCTCCTGAAGCTGCATGAAATTAGTATTTGCCTTCAATTCAGGGTAATTTTCAGCCAGGGCAAAAAGCTGCCGCAAGGCACCGGTCAGCACGTTTTCAGCCCCCGCCTGCGCCTGAACATCCTTCGCGCCGATGGCTGCATTCCGGGCCGCTGTGACCCTTTCAAAAGTCTCTTTCTCATGCGCGGCATATCCCTTCACTGTGGATACCAGGTTCGGGATAAGGTCATAACGCCTCTTCAGCTGCACCTCGATCTGCGCCCAGGCATTTTTGATCCTCTGCCGTAAAGTCACCAGCTGGTTGTAAAGCAAGATCAACAGCACCGCTAAAACTGCCAGCACACCTATCGCCCACCACATAATATTCGCCTCCTTTGGGTGTACAACTTGTTTTTCG
>CAZQVX010000127.1:0-4802 GCA_964596845.1 uncultured Syntrophomonadaceae bacterium
CTGTTGATGATATAATAGACCATGAAATTTTAAGCCGCCCCTGGCCTGGAAAGGCAGCGCAAGTGAGGAGGAGAAGGATCTGGCAAAAGAGAAGACCAGTAAACAGCTTAAAAGACAGCGTAAAAAAAGACGCAGAGCTAAAAAAAGAAAGAGATTGAAGGGCCGGACCTAGTTGCACTGGCCTTTTGCCTGGTAACAGGGGCTGTAAAAGGCAGTTGTTTTTGGACTGGATACAGCAAGAAAAGGTTTGCCCACCCGGGGTAAATCCCGGCAGGGTAGATGTTTACATTTTCTTTTCCGTAACTCCGGTTACGGTTTTTTCTTTAGCCAGCCTGACCCCGGCGGGTTTTATTTCTACAGGCCGGCATGCTAAATTTTCAAAAATAATCGAAGTAGTTTGCAGGAGATGAGGCAGTGAGAGTGCTGGTCAGCGATCCGCTTTCTCCGGAAGGGATCGCTTTATTGGAACAACATTATCCGGTGGATCATATCACCGGCCTGAGCGAGCCCCGGTTGATGGAGATTATCGGGGATTACGATGCCCTGGTGGTGCGCAGCGGGACCAGAGTTACTGCGGCGGTGATCGACGCCGGGAAAAAACTTCAGGTGATCGGCAGGGCGGGGGTGGGGATCGATAATATCGACCTGGACAGAGCCACCGCCCGGGGGATTATCGTGCTTAATGCTCCCGAGGGGAACACTATTTCTGCGGCGGAGCACACCATTGCTATGCTCACTTCCCTGGCCCGGAATATTCCGGCGGCGGACGGCGCGTTAAAAGAGGGACGCTGGGAACGGGGCCGTTTCATGGGGGTGGAGTTGCATAAAAAGACTCTGGGCATTGTGGGTTTGGGCCGGATCGGCGGAGAAGTAGCCAAAAGGGTTCGGGCGATGGGCATGACCGTCCTGGCCTATGATCCCTACATTGCCGACGGACAGCCCGAAAAGGGCGGAGTGGCCGCTGTATCCCTGGATCTTCTGTTAAGGCGAGCCGATTTTATTACTTTGCACCTGCCCTGCAACCAACAGACCTACCATCTCATCGGCGCCGAAGAGATGGCGCTGATGAAACCGGGCGTTCGCCTGATCAACTGCGCCCGGGGCGGGCTTATCGATGAAGAGGCCCTGCATGGGGCGATTCTGGAAGGGAAAGTAGCCGGAGCGGCTCTTGATGTCTTTGAGCATGAGCCGCCTCTGGAAAGCCCCCTGCTTAAACTGCCCGGGGTTATCGCCACCCCCCATCTTGGCGCCTCTACAAAGGAGGCCCAGGTTAACGTGGCGGTGCAGGTGGCGGAGCAGGTGGTCCTGGCGCTGCAGGGTGACCCGGTGGTTTCTGCAGTGAACATGCCGGCGATGCTGCCCGAAGTGATTGCCGAAATAAAACCCTTTTTGCCTCTAATGCGCCTGTTGGGGGCGGTCTATATCCAGCTTTACGGCGGAGGGATCGAAGAGATCGAACTCTATTACGGCGGTGCGGTGGCCCGCCATCCGGCGGCCCCCTTGACAACCGCCTGCCTTATCGGGCTATTTTCGCATATCCTCGGCGAACAGGTTAACTTTGTTAACGCGCCGCATATCGCCCGCAGCAGGGGCATCCGCGTGCGCGAATCCTCCAGCCGGGACCTTGAAAACTTCAACAATCTGGTGGTGCTTACGGTAAAAACAGGCGGTAAGAAACATGCCATTGCCGGCACACTATTTAATCGCACCGATATCCGCATCGTCAGGATCGGAGATTACCGCATCGAGGTACTCCCCTCGCCGTTTATGCTCATCTGCACTTATATTGATAAGCCCGGCGTGATCGGACGCGCCGGCACCTTTCTCGGTGATAACGGGATCAATATTGCCGGGATGCAGGTGGGCCGCCGGTCCATCGGCGGTGAAGCAGTGATGGCGCTTCAGGTGGATGATCCCATTACTCCGCCGATCTTGAATCAGTTAGTGCAGCTGGAGGGGATTTTAACCGCCCGTTTCGTGCAGCTAAGCGATCGGGAGCTTTCCCCGGAGAGCAATTACGCCCCGGATCTTGACGCCGGGCATGATGGGATTTAGTCTAAAGAGGAGGTTTTAAAAATGCCCCTTTACGAATTTTACTGTCCCCAGTGCCGGAAAAAGTTCGAAGAACTATGCCGCGCCGCCCTGGACAGCGTTCCCTGTCCGCAGTGCGCCGCGGAATCAAAAAAAGTGCTCTCAGCCTTTTGCACCGGAGGACGCGGTTCAGGTGAAGGCCTGGCCTCTGCCGGCGGATGCGGCGGGTGAAGCTCGAGAAACTGCAGCAGTTGCTGACATAAATCCATTTTAAACCGGCCCCTTCATCGTCTCAGCGGTGAAGGGGCTTTCTATGCATATCCTTTCCAGGCCGGGGGGAAAGATAAACTATCCTGTTTTTTTAAAGCCGCAAAGGTGGGACCGGTCATGTTTGCAGGCGCCCCCGGTTTGATGCTTGCAGTTATAGTCACCGCGGTGATCTACCTGATCTTGCTCCACCGGGTTCTGGATCGCCTGCGGATGGATAAGAAGACGGCGCTGCTCCTCATTGCCCTGATGTACGTGGGCGGCTTTTTGCCGTCCCTGCCGCTGGGCGGGGGGCTTGCCCTGAGCCTCGGCGGGATGGGTATACCCCTGGGGATCTGCGCCTACCTCATTATAAAGACTCCGGAGAGGGCCGAAAAACTGCGCGGCCCCCTGACCGCTCTCGTCGGGGCGGCGTTGGTCTGGAGCCTGGACCGCCTGCTGCCCATCCAACCCGGTGCGCCCGGTTATGAACTGGATCCCCTTTACTTGCCGGCGGCGGCCGCCGGACTCATCGCTTATCTTTTAGGCCGCTCGCGCCGCTCAGCCTTTATCGGCGGTGTTGGTTCTATTTTCCTGATGGATCTGAGTTCCTGGCTGGAAAACATTGTCCGCGGTTTCCGGAATATCCCGGTGGTGCTGGGCGGCGGCGGGGTCTTTGATGCCGCTCTTGTAGCCGGGGTGGTGGGGACCCTCCTGGCTGAGCTGGTGGGCGAAGTTAGGGAACGCCTCGGCGGTGGGCACCGGGAAGAGGATTAAACTGATCGAGCCCGACCGGGGATGGTGAAGGGGCTGATATGATGCGAAAACTGCGGGGTATTTGGTCCATTGTTTTTTTGCTGATCCTGATCTGCTCACCGGCGCTGCTTTATCCCGGGCGCGAGGCCGGCCGTGCTTCGGCCGGAAACCAGCTCTTCGATGAACTCAGTCCAGAGGAGTTAAAGAGCGGGCGCTACTTCTACATGCTCGACGAAAAGGGGCGGACGATTCTCACCACCGGGCACCGCCTCAGAGCTAAAGATCGTTATCTTACTGCAGATAATGATCTTTATGAGGTGGAAAGTATCAAGGGAAACCTGGCCCGGGCCAGGTTTGTCGAAAGGGTTCGCTTGACTGAGCCCCCGGATATTTCCGCGAAGCCGGTGGAGGCTGCTCCGGTGCAGAAGCAGATAAGCCCGGCCTATAAAATTGCCCTTTACCACACGCATAACGCTGAGTGCTATGTCCCCAGCGACGGTACCGACACCGTTTATGGCGCCGGGGGGATTCATGATGTAGGGCTGGCTTTCAAGGAGGCTCTGGAGAAAAAGGGGATTACTGTTCTTTACTCAGATCAGCTGCATCTGCCTCACGACCGCGGCGCTTACCGCCGGTCGCGGGTGACTGCGCTGCGCCTGCTGCGGCAGCGCCCTGATGCCATATTTGACGTGCACCGCGATGCGGCCCCCTGGGAAGCCTACGCCCTTGATTTAAATGGGGAGCCGGTGACGCAAGTTCAGATCGTGGTAGGCCTGAGCAACCCGGGCACAGCGGCAAACCAGCGTTTTGCCTATGATCTGAAAGGTTATGCCGATCGCCTTTATCCTGATTTGATCCACGGTGTGCTGACTATTTGGGGTAGTTACAATCAGGATCTTTCACCGCTGGCTCTGCTGCTCGAGGTGGGGGCGCATACGAATACAAAGGAGTCGGCCCAACGGGGCATTACCCGCTTTGCTGATGTGGTCTCATATTATTTCTACGGTCCGGCATTTCTTAAGGAGGGCAAAATGATTCCTAAACCTGGTGAACTGCCTCCAGGGAGTGCACCGACCATCCGGGCGAACTACGGGATCATGCAAGCGGTATCGGGAACGGTGATCAGTCTGTTTTTGGCTGCTCTGGGTGGGGCGGTAGGTTTCTATTTTTTGAACAACCCGGCTGCTCTGGAGGATTTCTACAAATGGTGGGGGGCATTTCCGGAGAGGGTGGTTCTTTTAGCCCGACGGGGCCGAGAATATTTGCAGAATCTCCCGGAATTACTGAAGACGGTTCGTCAGGAAGCCCCCGCCAACCTGCGGCGGGCCTGGCGGGTTCTGGGCCTGGAAAGGCGCATTGCTCCCCGGATCATCAGGGCTTTTGGCGCTGGTGTGCTGCTGATTTTGAAAAGAAGCCGGGATATGGGGGCGGCTCTCTGGGCGGAGGCGCCGCGAAACCTGCGGCGCGCCTGGGAACTATTTCGCAGTGAAGGCCGGGTTCTGCCCCGGCTGCTCCGTGAAAGCTTTTACACAGTAGAGAAAACTTGGGGCCGGCTGCTGGATTGGTCCGCCTATGCCGTGCGCCAATCCGGCGAGAGATTGAGTTGGGCCCGCGCAGAGGCCGGGGTGGAAGGTGAAACGCTGCTCACCAGGCTGCGGGAAGCGTTTTCCCTCATCCGCAACCGCCTGCGGCCTTAAAAAAGTCGATCCATAAAGATGCTGCCGAATTTTATTATCGCCGTCCAGAGCTGTGACGGCTTTTTTTATCTG
>CAZQVX010000128.1:0-4782 GCA_964596845.1 uncultured Syntrophomonadaceae bacterium
TAGTGCTTCACCATCAAGTGCAGTCTCATCCTGCTGCAGCGCATCGCGGCGCCGGTTCAGCCGTGCCTCCTGCTGCTGCAGCTCCTCTAACGACGCCTGCAGTCCTTTCCGGCGAGCCATGTCCCGGTAAAGTTTTTGCTGCTCTTTTTCCAGGCCGGCAGCCGAATATGCTTCGTCCAACTGCTTCCCTTCCTGCTGAAGCAGACGGCAGTTCTCTTCCTCTTCGGCGAGAGCACTCTTTTTTTGACGCAGCTCTAAGGCGGCGCTCTCTTTTTCTTCGTTCAACCCCCGGATCAGATCAGCCAGCTGCTTCAGGCGCTGCTCTCCCTGTAAAAGTTGCTCCCGGTAGCGGCTTTCCCGCTCCTCCAGCAGGCGGAGCTCATTTTCCCGCTGCTCCATCTCTCTGGAGGCGCGGTTGGACCTCTGTTCCAGATCCCCCAGCCGCCGCTCCGATTCTTGCTGTCCCGATTTAAGCTGCTGCAGCTCCTCCTCCTGCCGCCCGCTGCTCGCCGCCGCTGAGGCAAGCGAATCCGTAATGTTCTGCAGCCGCCTTTCCACCCCGGACAGCTCCTCCCGGGAAAGCTGCAGCCGGTAAGAGAGCAGCTCCCGCTGGGCTTGATCCAGCTGCGAGCGCAGATCGCGGTAGCGCCGGGCTGTGTCCGCCTGAACGGTAAGCGGCTCTATCTGTGTTTCCAGCTCAACAACGAGATCCAGCACCCGCACCAGGTTCTCCCTGGTCTCTTCCAGCCGCCGCTGCGCTTCATTTTTGCGCAGCTTGTACTTCAAAATTCCGGCGGCCTCCTCGAATATTTCCCTTCTGTCCTCCGGCTTGCTGTTGATGATGGCTTCTACGCGGCCCTGGCTGACGACGGAATATATCTCCCGGCCAACCCCGGTATCCAAAAACAGCCCGGTAATATCTTTAAGGCGGCAGGCTGAGTTGTTAAGAAGATACTCGCTTTCACCGGAGCGGTAGATCCGCCGGGTCACGGTGACCTCTTCATAATCGACATTCAGGGCCGGGCCGGCGCCGCCGAAGGTCAGAGAGACCTCGGCATAATTAAGGGCTTTCCGGCCGGCGCTGCCCGAGAAGATAACCTCCTCCATGCGGCTGCCCCGCAGCGCTTTCACACTCTGCTCCCCCAGGGCCCAGCGAACCGCATCGACGATGTTGCTCTTACCGCAGCCGTTGGGGCCGATCACCGCCGTAATGCCCCGGTCCAGCTCCAGCTCGGTCCTGTCGGCAAAGGATTTAAATCCAAAAAGCTCTATGCGCTTAAGATACATGGCCTTTTCTCCCGGGCAAAAATAAACCTGCCTGTTTAGAGCAGGTCAAATATTTGAGCCGCCGCATCACGCTATCTCGGCTCAACTATAAATTTAATAGCTGTTCTCTCTTCATTGTTGATCTCGATCTCCACAAAAGCCGGTACGACCACTAAATTGATTCCGTTGGGGGCCAAAAAGCCCCGGGCAATGGCAATCGCCTTGATCGCCTGGTTTACCGCACCTGCACCCACCGCCTGCAACTCAACCGAACCTTCGCTCCTTATAACCGCCGCTACTGCACCCGCAACTGCTTTTGGTCTTGAGCCTGCTGATATCCTTAATGTCTCCATCCCCTGGCGCAGCTCTCCCTCCTTAAGTGGTCGGGTTTAAGGCAAGCAACGCAGATCTATTCTTGATTAAATTAGTAAATACCTGCAAGATTATAATTATTCCGTTGAATCCCCTCTGTTTTCCGGCTTTAAGCCTGCCCGCCGGGCAGGCTCAACCAGGCCGCCTTGGCCGCCGCCTGTTCCGCCTCTTTTTTGGTTCGGCCGCACCCCCGGCCGGCCCCGACCCTGCTGCCGAAAAGCACTTCAGCTTCAAATATCTTGTCGTGATCAGGCCCGCTATCCCGAATAATTCGGTATTCGGGAGTGATCCCGTCGCGAGCCTGGATGAACTCTTGAAGCAGGCTTTTGTAGTCACGATGCAGACACCCCCCGGCCAGGTCCTCCAAGAAGGGACGGTATAGACTGAGCATATGGGCACTACATTTTTTTAAGCCCTGGTCCAGAAAGAGGGCCCCAAAAAGCGCTTCAACGGCATCAGCCAGCAGCGAGGGGCGGACAGCGCCGCCGGCGGCCGCCTCTCCCTTGCCGAGGCGCAGGTAAGGACTCAGTCCGAGCGCTCCAGCCAGCCCGGCCAGGGTGGCCTCACAGACCAGATCGGCACGCAGCCTGGTCAGTTTCCCTTCGGGCAGGTGAGGATATAAAGAATAAAGATGATCGCTGATCACCAGCTGCAGGACTGCGTCGCCTAAAAACTCCAGCCGTTCATTGTGAACGCAAGCTTCACCCTGTTCATTGGCGAAAGAGGAGTGCGTCAGCGCCTGTTCATAGAGCCCCTTATCCCTGATTTCCCATTGGAGATCACCTAAAAATTTTCTGACCCGGCCTGACCAGGGCGAAGCCTGATCTTTGACGTCGGATACCGGCATAGCGTTTCACCGCCAGGGTCGTATTGGTCCTACCGGACCTGCACATTTTCAATCTAAAAGGCTACATCTTGGATTCAATGTACCTGACAATGTCGCCGATGGTTTTGATATTTTCAATCTCCTGGTCGGAAATTTCCAGATCAAATTCTTCCTCCAACGCCATCACCAGTTCTACAATGTCGAGGGAGTCGGCATCGATCTCTTCAAATGTGGTCTCCATCGTAAGCTTGTCAAGGGCTACCTCGAGCTGCTGAGAGACAATTGCTTTGACTTTCGCTTCAGCGTCCACCCGGAACACCTCCTTCCTCTCCAGATTATTACTACATTCCAGTGCTGTCGTCAACAGCGGTCGTCTTTCCGGTGAAAGCCACCCTTAAGACCCACCTTCTTTTACCGGCAGGGGGGTCTCCTGGAGAGCCTCCTCAAACAGGGCTTCAAGGCGGTAATGAATGAAGGGGTAAACCTGCCTGAGGACGGCCTGTTCGATAGATCTGGCCCGTGAAGAACCGTGGCATTTGACACAGAGCCCCTTTACCCCCACCAGGGGGGCCCCGCCATGTTCGGTGCTGTCAATTTGACCGCGCAGCTTCAGCAGAGCCGGCTGCATCAAAAGGGCCCCGGCCCGGCTGCGCAGCGAATGCGTCAGCTCTTCTTTCAACCGGCCCATAATCCCCCGGGCCAGCCCTTCCGTAGTCTTTAGCAATATATTTCCCACGAAACCGTCGCAGACCACCACATCAGCGCTGTTAAAGAAAATATCCGTGCCTTCAATATTACCACAAAAATCTGGAACATATTCCTGAAAAAGCGGCAAGGCCTTTTTGGTCTGGCTGTTGCCCTTGTTCTGCTCCGTCCCCACATTGAGCAGGGCTACCCGCGGCGCAGGACAGCCCAGCAGTTTCTGAGCATAAATGCGGCCCATAAATGCATACTGAACCAGCTGTTCAGGCCGGGCATCCATATTGGCGCCCGCATCGATAAGCACAAAGGGCGCCCCGTCGAAACCGGGCATTACAGCCAGCAGAGCGGGGCGGGTTATCTGCGGCAGCCGGCCCAGGAAAAGAAGCGCTCCCGCCATGATCGCCCCCGTATTACCGGCACTCAAGACTGCATCGGCCTGCCCCATTCGCAGCAGTTGCAAAGCGGTGACCAGGGACGACTCCTTCTTCCGGCGAATAGACAGCCCGGGATTATCGCTGCTCCGGATCACCTCAGAGGCGTGAATGATCTCCAGTCTCTCTCCCGGCCGGGCTACCCCGTCAAGGATTTTCTCAATCTGCTCCCGGCGCCCGACCAGCGATATTTTCAGATCCGCTCTCTCCCGCAGGGCAGCAACGGCTCCGTGGACAATCTCCTGCGGTGCATGATCACCGCCCATAGCATCGACTGCCAGCCTGATCAAAGCTACTGCCCCTTTCCCAGACCCCGGCTGATAGAAATACGCCCCTTAATCTGCACAAAGGGGCGTTTCACTCAAAGGTTTTTGCTATTTTACTTTTACTTTGACTGCCTCGCGGTTTTTGTAATAGCCGCATTTCAGGCAGACCCGGTGCACCGGTTTTAGCTCATGACACTGTGGACAGGGAACCAGATGCGGCGCCGTCAGTTTGTCGTGGCTCCGCCTCTGGTCTCGCTTGGCCCGGGAAGTTCTTCTCTTGGGAACAGCCATGTATTTGCCTCCTTAATAAAATCAATCCTGGGTGCCCGGATGGAAATCCTTAAGCTTAAGCAAGCGGAGATCGATCTGGGCTTCGTCTGTGCAGGAACAGGGGCCTTTGTTCAGATCGGCGCCGCATCCCGCACAGAGGCCCCGGCAGTCGGGACTGCAGAGCGGTTTGTAAACCTGGGCTAGAACAAAGAGCTGGCGCATATATTCGTTCAGGTAAAGGTAATCGCCGCTCACTGTAAGCTCATTCGCTGTCTCCAGAGCCAACTCCTCAGGGGAACTTTTTTTGTCCGGCAGGGGCATAATCGTAAAAGCCTCGCTGAAACCGGATTCCATCTGCTGGCGGAAAGGCTGCAGGCAGCGGCTGCAGTTCACCCCGATCTCGGCCTGAAATTTTCCGGCGACCAAGATTTTATCGCCGCTGCTGCGCACGGTCACGTGCAGGGTGAAGCTGTCCCGGTCATCAGCCCCGGCTTCCAGATAATCCTTTACCTTGCCCTGAAAGCAATATTCAAGAGCCTCGCCTTTCTTTTGCTTCACCGCGGGTAGATAGATCTGCATCGTTTTTCCATCCTTTGCAAAACTAAAACAATTATACTGACCTGAATTTTCTTTGTCAACAAAAGGCGCG
>CAZQVX010000129.1:0-1411 GCA_964596845.1 uncultured Syntrophomonadaceae bacterium
AAAATAGTTGGAACAAATAGCCCCCCGTCCCCGGCTATTCCTTTGAGGACAGCCTCGGCAGAAAGAGTATGCCCCTCTTCGCCCCTGGTACTTTGATAAAATGTGCGCATGGTTATTTGCTCCTTGTGATATCATCTTGATCCGTAATAAAATAATCCATCAGCCTATGTCCCGGCTCAATAAAAATCCTTGTGCCGGCCGCCGCTGCTTCGTTAAAAGAATATCCTTCGTTAGAAACCTCTTTCGTGCTGTCATAAATAACAAAAGGAACAGCATCGGAGGTATGGGTTCTCAAGGATAGAGGCGTTGCATGGTCAGGCAAAACCATGATCTTATAATCGTATTTCCGGGCGATCAACCCTTCCTGAAGCGGTTTTACAACCCGTTGATCCAGATACTCGATAGCCTTGACCTTGTTAAGAACTTCCTGCCTGTGCCCGCATTCATCAGGGGCTTCCACATGAATATAAACAAAATCAAAGCCTCCGTCCAGCGTCTCAAGGGCAGCCTTTACTTTGCCTTCATAGTCAGTATCCAGAGTACCCGTTGCCCCGGGCACTTCAATGACTTTCATCCCGGCATAAAGGCCGAGCCCTTTTATCAAATCAACAGCAGAAATAATAGAACACTTAAGGCCGTATTTGGCAGAGAAATCAGGCAGCTCAGGTTTTTTCCCTTCGCCCCAAAGCCAAAGAGCGTTAGCTGTATTAAGCCCTTTTTCCTTTCTGGCCGCATTAACCGCATGCTTAGAAAGAAGCTTAACACTGTCTTCCATCATCTCCCTTATTACCCTGGAGCCCTCTCCTTGAGGTAAATAAGGGGCTACTTTTTGGCCGAGAATATCATGAGGCGGCGTTAATCGCCAGGAGAAAGGGCCTTCCTGCCAGATCATCAGGTGACGGTAGCTGATGCCGCGATAAAAGGTTATTCTCTCTCCCTCAAATGCCTTCTTTACGCTATTAATTAGTTGGCTGGCTTCCTCAGTAGTGATTTCCCCCGCACTATGGTCGACCATGGTTTTCTCCTCGTAAGGCTCCGCCTCGGAGAGAGTAACCAGGTTACAGCGAAAGGCTATGTCTCCTTCTTTCAGTTCAACCCCCATGCCGGCGGCTTCAAAAGGTGAACGGCCGCTGTAATATATCTTGGGGTCATAGCCTAAAACAGATAAGTTGGCCGTATCACTGCCTGGCGGCATTCCTTCCGGAACAGTTTGCACCGCTCCCAGGACACCCCCGGCACATAAAGAATCCAGATATGGAATATCCGCCTTTTGAAGCGGCGTTTTGTTTCCCAATTCTTTAACCGGGTAATCAGCCATCCCGTCACCTAATACTACTGCATATTTCATCTAAACACTTCCTTTAATGATATTACCCGGCTGCACTTTCTTTGTAAATTGTTCACCATTATC
>CAZQVX010000129.1:1511-4779 GCA_964596845.1 uncultured Syntrophomonadaceae bacterium
TATGGTATAATGAGCGGAAATATGGAAAAGGGGGTACCGGGGGTTGGACTGCAGGAAAACAGTAAAGATCGGCATGCTCGGCATGGGCACAGTGGGAGGAGGCGTGGCTGCGATCCTCGAGCGCAACGGGGATCTGCTGGCCGGCAAGACAGAAATCAAGCCGGTGCTCCAGCGGGTTCTGGTGCGGGATCCCTCCCGGCCCAGGGCGGTTGATCTGCCCGCGCAGGTTTTCACGACAGATCCCGATGCGGTGCTCAGGGATCCCTCCATCGATGTGGTGGTAGAGCTCATGGGCGGGATCGAGCCCGCGCGCGAGTTCATCAGCGCGGCGCTGCAGGAGAACAAAGATGTGGTTACTGCGAACAAAGACCTCATGGCGCGGCACGGCAGGGAACTGCTGCTGCTGGCTCACCGCTGCGGAAAAAATGTATTCTATGAGGCCAGCGTCGGCGGGGGCATCCCCTTGATCCGGCCTCTCAAGCACTGCCTGGTGGCCAACCGGATCAAGCGCATGATCGGGATTATCAATGGGACTACCAACTACATCCTGACCCGGATGTCCCAGGACGATATGGATTTTAAAGAGGCGCTGGCAAAGGCGCAAAATCTGGGTTTCGCCGAAGCTGATCCCTCCAATGACCTGGAGGGACGAGACGCCGCCTACAAGCTGACTATCTTAGCGGAGATCGCTTTCGGCTGCCCGGTGAATCCCGACGATCTCTCCATTCAGGGGATCAGCCTGGTGACCGCCGCGGACATCCACTATGCCCGCGAACTTGGCTATACAATCAAACTGCTCGCTGTGGGGGAGGAGAAGACCGGCGGCCTGGCCTTGCGGGTCCACCCGGCGCTCGTTCCGCTGACCCATCCCCTGGCGTCTGTTCACGACGAATTCAACGCTATTTTCATTGAAGGCGATCTCATCGGAGAAGCCATGTTTTACGGACGCGGCGCCGGCGCTTTGCCCACAGCCAGCGCCGTGGTGGCCGATATTATCGATGCGGTGCGCATGCGCGATCTGAGCAGTAAAAATGGGCCGCCCTTAAAGGGGGTCCGGGAACTGAAACTGCTGCCCCCTGCCGCGCTCAGTTCACGCTTCTATGTGCGGCTTCTGGCCACGGATCTGCCGGGGGTTTTCGGCGCCCTGGCCACCGTTTTCGGTGAGGAGGAAGTGAGCCTGGATATGATCATCCAGAAACGCCGGAGCAACGGCACTGCCGAAATCGTTCTGGTTACCCACGACGTCAGCGAGGAGAACTTCTACCGCTCCCTGGAAAAGGCGCTTCACCTGCCGGCGATTCAGCCGGACCCCGGTGTCTTCCGGGTCCTGAGATAGCCGGAGATAGCCGGAGGGACGGGGTAGGCGGCCGGCTGTGAACCGATGCCCGGCATCGTTTTTATGGGGAGTCGGAAAACCCCGGGACTGTCGCGAAGGGGAGCGCTCCGCCGGGCTTAAGGAGGCTGAAGTTTAGCGATGAAGGTAGCGGTCAGGGTGCCCGCCACGAGTGCCAACCTCGGCCCGGGATTTGATGCCCTCGGCCTGGCGCTGCAGATATATAATGAACTGACCCTCTCCACAGCTGCAGGTCCCATGTCGAAAATACGTATCGAAGGTGAGGGGGCGGAAACGCCGCCCCGGGACAACCTCTCCATTCAAGCTGCCGATGCCCTCTTTAAAGCCGCCGGCTCAGAGCCCCCGCTTTGGAACCTGCACCAGGTCAACCGCATCCCTGCTGCCGCCGGGCTTGGCTCAAGCGCCGCCGCCATTGTGGGCGGCATGATCGCCGCGAATGCCTTTTTAGACCGCCCGCTCGGCAGAGAGCAGATCCTGGAGCTGGCCGTGCAGATGGAAGGACATCCTGATAACGTGGCGCCGGCCCTCTACGGGGGAATGGTGATCAGCGGCCGCCGGCAGGAGCGCCTGTGCACTTATCGCACCCTGCCCGCTCCCGGGCTGCGCCTGCAGCTGGCGGTGCCCGAATTCACCATGAGCACGCCGGCAGCACGCCGGATCCTGCCTGAACAGGTAGCGCGCGGCGATGCTGTTTTCAACGCCGGAGCCGCCGCTGCTCTTACCGCCGCCTTGCTTGAAGGAAGAGAAGATATGTTGAACTGGGCTATGGAAGACCGGCTGCACCAGCCCTACCGCCTGCCGCTCATTCCGGGGGCTGAAGCAGCCCTGGCGGCAGCCTGCCGAGCCGGAGCCGGCGGCGCCGCTATCAGCGGCGCCGGGCCCTCAATTATCGCTCTCTGGTTTGAACGCGGCCAGAGCGATCCCCGGGAGGCGGCTATCTCTGCTGCACTGCAGGCGGCCTTTGCCGGCGCCGGAATCCGCTGCCGGCTCATATCCACCCGCCCCGATTGCTGCGGAGCCGCCCTGCTTGTTTAACTCCCGACAGAACATTTGAGAAATCTCATGTAAAATTTGGCAGACCGCTGGTGCAGGAATAAAGCTGCCATTGTGGAAAGTTAATTATCAATACCCCGGGTATTGAATCGCTGCATGATCTTGATGCAGCGTAACCCCCTGATTGGAGTGTTGAAGTGAGCAGTTCTCTACGCCTGCGGCCGACCTGGGCGGAAATAAACCTTGACAGCATCAGGCATAACCTGAATGAATTTCGCCGGTTGCCGGGTCCAGGGGTGCAGATCATGGCGGTGGTCAAAGCAGACGGCTACGGCCACGGTGCAGTGGAGGTAGCCAGGGCAGCCCTGCAGGCGGGGGCGGCCTGGCTGGGGGTGGCCCTCGTAGAAGAGGGGCTGGAGCTTCGCCGGGCAGGCATTGAGGCGCCCATACTGCTGCTCAGCTGGACCGATCCCGCCGCCGTACCGCTGCTGTTAAGGCATAAGCTGACCCCGGCCCTGGCGGGGCTGGAGACGGCCCGGCTTTTCAGCGGGCGCTGCGCAGCGGAGAAGGGGACTTTACCGGTACACCTCAAAATTGACACGGGCATGGGGCGGATCGGAGTTCGCCCCGCCGGCGCTGCCGGGTTTATCGCCGCCGTTTCCCGCATGCCCAGCCTGCAACTGGAAGGTATATTTACCCATCTCTCTTCTGCCGATGAAGATGACGACAGCGCGAAGGCCTATACCGCCAACCAGTTGCAGCTTTTTGACGACATCATCGCCGCCGCCCGGGAGCTGGGAGTGAATCCGGCCTATTGTCATGCCGCCAACAGCGCCGCCGCTGTGCTTTTCCCCCAATACCGCTATAACCTGATCCGGGTGGGGATATCTCTTTACGGCTGTTACCCGGCAGCCTGGATGC
>CAZQVX010000130.1:0-4751 GCA_964596845.1 uncultured Syntrophomonadaceae bacterium
TGGATATCGAATTGATCACCCCGGTGGCTATCGAGACGGGCCTGCGTTTCGCCATTCGTGAAGGGGGCCGCACCGTGGGCGCCGGCGTGGTCACTGAGGTAATGGCGTAAACTTTGGCGATATGCGGGGCGGGAGTTCCCGCCCCTTTATTGTGTCCGGGCGGCACCAATTTCATTGACACGCCTGTCCGGTATGTGGTAGATTGATGCATGGAAGGTGGATAAAATGCGTGTAACAATACATTTGGCCTGTACGCAATGCCAGGAAAGAAACTACAGCAGCCGGAAGAATAAGAAAAACAACCCTGAGAGACTTGAAATGAAAAAGTATTGTTCTCGGTGCAAGGAGCATACAACGCACAAAGAAACAAAATAGTTATTATTCGGGCAAGGCCTTATTCTTTTTATCAGGAAGGGTTATTGACTCATGAAAGTAATCAATCGGCTGCTAAAGTACCTGCGGGAGGTGCGTCTGGAGCTAAAAAAAGTCCAGTGGCCCAGCAGAAGAGAATTTGTTGTTTATACGGGTGTAGTGGTTTTTGCTGTACTGCTTTTTGGAGTTATATTTTGGGGTCTTGACACGATATTTTTAGCGGTTTTAAAATTACTCATTGAACGGTAACGGGCCTGATCAGTTGAAGGGGTGAGACGGCGGAGAGGCTTCCGGGCCCTCCTTTTTCCATGGAAACGCAAATGGATACTGAGATAGAAATCACTGAGAAGAAATGGTATGTGATTCATACTTATGCGGGCTATGAGAATCGTGTTGAAACCAATCTGGCCCGCAGGGTAGAATCGATGAACATGAAAGACCGTATTTTCAGGATTCTGGTCCCTACGGAAAAAGAGATCACCAGTAAGGGCGGCCAGAAAAAAACCGTGGAGAAAAAGGTCTATCCCGGCTACGTCATGGTGGAGATGATCCTGGACGATGACTCATGGTCTATGGTTCGCAATACTCCAGGCGTAACTGGTTTTGTTGGCCCCGGGTCCAAGCCGGTTTCTTTAAATGAAAAAGAAATTAACCGGATCATGCGCCAGATGGGCATGGCAGCAGAGGGTAAACCGCGCATAGATTTTGAAATCAGCCAGGTAGTTCGCGTGATCAGCGGGCCCTTCAAAAATTTTGAAGGCACTGTTGAAGAAATCAACCAGGAAAAAGGTACAGTTAAGGTTTTAGTG
Organism: uncultured Syntrophomonadaceae bacterium; assembly: GCA_964596845.1. Lineage (GTDB taxonomy): Bacteria > Bacillota > Dethiobacteria > DTU022 > DTU022 > JAAZIN01. Next base: position 1,182 of record CAZQVX010000130.1, read on the forward strand.
TCCATGTTTGGCAGGGAGACTCCCGTTGAGCTTGGTTTTCACCAGGTAGAGAAATATTAGACGAGGTCATCTGCTTCTGGAGGTTATATCAATGGCGAAGAAGAAAAAAATTATCGGCATGGCTAAGCTGCAGATACCGGCGGGCAAAGCAACCCCTGCACCCCCGGTCGGTCCGGCTCTGGGCCAGCACGCTGTAAACATTATGGCGTTCTGCAAAGAATTTAACGAAAGAACGGCAAGGGATGCCGGGTTGATTATCCCCGTGGAGATTACTGTTTACGAGGATCGTTCATTTACCTTTATCACTAAAACACCTCCTGCTTCAGTGCTTCTTAAGAAAGCGGCGGGGTTGGAGAAGGCTTCGGGCGAACCGAACAGGGTAAAGGTGGCGACTGTGCCGCGGGCCAAGGTTGCTGAGATTGCCAGGACGAAGATGGAGGACTTGAATACCGACGACCTGGAGGCGGCAACCCGGATCATTGAGGGTACCGCTCGTAGTATGGGTATTACCATCGGACCCTAAGTTGTCCGAAGAACCAATATTGTGTGGGAGGGCTGAAGAGCCCGCCTGGACCACAGGAGGGAAAAATATGGCCGGTCACGGCAAGAAGTACCAGGAAGCAAGGCTGCATGTCAATCGCGAAGAACGTTATGATCCCGAAGAAGCTCTTGAGCTGGTTAAAAAATGCAGCGGGGCTTCATTCGACGAGACTGTAGAGATCGCCGTTCGCCTGGGGGTTAACCCTAAACATGCTGACCAGCAGGTCCGGGGAGCAGTGGTTTTACCGCACGGCACGGGCAAAAGTGTTAGGGTGCTGGTTTTTGCCAAGGGCGAGAAAGCAAAAGAGGCTGAAACAGCCGGTGCAGATATTATAGGCGGCGACGAACTTGCTGAGAAGATCCAGAGCGGTTGGCTGGATTTCGATGTGGCAGTAGCCACTCCCGATATGATGGGAACCGTGGGAAAGCTTGGCAAGATACTGGGCCCGCGTGGTATGATGCCCAATCCCAAAAGCGGCACGGTCACCTTTGATCTCACCAGGGCCATCGAAGAGATCAAAGCCGGCAAGGTAGAGTTTCGAACTGAGAAAGCAGGAAATGTACACGTACCTATCGGCAAGATCTCTTTTACCCCGGAACAGCTGAGGCAAAATTTCTATAGCGTCATCGAGGCTTTACTAAAAGCGAAGCCTCCGGCAGCTAAAGGGCAGTACTTCAGATCTATCAGTGTCAGTTCCACTATGGGCCCGGGGATCAAGGTTAACTCTCATAAAGCGACTGCTCTTGGAAAATAATCTTTCGGGAATGTGTATGGGAACAGGGCCAACAATTAAATACAGTGTGCATGTGATTCCGTAGACAGCAGGTATGAAAATTTAATGGACCTTTGGGGCCGCCTGTCGAGGAAGAACGCCGGCGCCTGCCGGAATATACCGGCGCGTATCAGGCTTTCCTTATACGGAAAGCCTTTAAATTTTCCGCTTTCGAGCGGGGCAACGTGCCCCTGGCCGGGGATAAGGGGGTGAGTTATTTGATAACGAGAAAGGCCAAGGAAGAGTTTGTTGAAAAAATGGCCCGTGAACTTGATGAGGCGGAATTGATAATTGTTGCCGATTATCGCGGACTTAATGTGGCCGGCGTGACTGATCTGCGCCGCCGCCTGAAAGATGAACGGTGCCATTACCGTGTGGTTAAGAATACCCTTACCAAATTGGCCTGCCGGAAGATCGGCCTGGAGGATCTTGAGGTTTACCTCGAGGGCCCTACTGCGATAGCTTATACCGCTTCCGATCCTGTAGGAGCGGCCCGGGTGTTCCTTGAATTCAGCCGGGAACACGATGTGTTATCCATTAAAGGGGGGATCTTGTCGGGCCAGTCACTTGACCCTGCACAGATCAAAGAGCTGGGCGAAATACCGCCTCGCGAGATTCTGCTGGCCCGTGTTTGCGGAGGTTTCCAGGCGCCGTTGGCGGGGCTGGCCAATGTCCTTCAGGGCAATATCCGTGCGCTTGTTTATGCCCTGGATGCGGTTCGGCGTCTTAAAGAAGCTGCTTAGAGCTATAGTTGAAGTTTAAACTGATAAGATTGATCAAAGGAGAAGATAACATGTCCAAGGTAAATGAAATCATGGAAATCGTTAAGGGGATGACCGTAGTAGAGCTTTCTGAACTGGTCAAAGCCCTGGAAGAAGAATTCGGAGTCAGCGCTGCTGCACCCGTAGCCGCCCTGGCTGCTCCTGCCGGAGCGCAGGCTGAGGCGGCGGAGGAAGAAAAAGATGAATTCGATGTCATTCTTACGGGACCTGGTGAAAAGAAAATCCAGGTGATTCGCGTTGTTCGAGAGATTACCGGATTGGGGCTTAAAGAGGCCAAGGAGTTGGTAGACAATGCCCCGAAACCAGTGAAGGAAAAGATCGGCAAAGATGAGGCGGAAGCGATTAAAGCCAAGATCGAAGAATCCGGCGGGTCTGTAGAGCTAAAGTAAGTCAGGGTGCCCGCCCTCCAGGGGGCGGGCGAATTACCTTCCCGGGTAATTTTTGCATCATTCAATCATTCAAAATGTGTTTGACAGCCCTGTGCTCATGTGGTAATATCTTTAGATGTCTAGGATTATAGACGCTGCGAAAAGTTTTGGTCTTCGGTATAATTATATGCCCAGAGGGAAAAATATTAGAATGTCTATTCATTTTTTCAGGCCAGGCTTCCGATTGGATTAAATCATCAACCAGGTCTAGGGGGAGTGATTCCTTTTTATGTCTATTCAGGTTGCCTCCGGCGAGAGGGAACGGCGTAGTTACGCCCGGATTCGTGAGGTTCTTGACCTACCCAATTTGATTGATGTCCAGCGCAGTTCATATGATTGGTTTCTCCAGAAGGGCCTTGGCGAAATATTTCAGGATATTTCGCCGATCAAAGATTTCACCGGCAATCTGGTCCTGGAGATATTCGACTATGCACTGGGCGAACCCAAAAGTACCGTTGATGAGTGCAGGGAGAGAGATGCCACTTACGCGGTCCCCTTAAAGGTCAATGTACGCCTGATTAACCAGGAAACAGGGGAGGTTAAAGAGCAGGAAGTTTTTATGGGTGATTTCCCCAAGATGACCGAAAATGGAACTTTCATTATCAACGGTGCAGAGCGGGTTATCGTCAGTCAGTTGGTTCGTTCCCCTGGGGTTTATTTTGACAAAAAACCTGATCCTAATACAGGTAAAGAGCTGGTCAGTGCCACGATTATTCCAAACCGGGGGACCTGGCTGGAATTTGAGACTGATGTCAGCGATGGTATTTATGTTAAAATCGATCGTCAGCGCAAACTCTTGGTGACAGTTCTCCTGCGGGCCATCGGGTACGGCAGCAATCAAGATATTCTTGAGCTTTTCGATCACGATCCCAGAATTCTGGCACTCCTGGAGAAAGATCATACTGATTCAGTTGAAGGTGGGCTGCAGGAGATATATAAGCGTCTGCGTCCAGGTGAACCCCTTAATATTGATAATGCGCGCTCGCTTTTTGAATCCTTATTTTTCGATGGACGGCGCTATGATTTTGCCCAGGTCGGCCGTTACAA
>CAZQVX010000131.1:0-4742 GCA_964596845.1 uncultured Syntrophomonadaceae bacterium
GCCCGGCAAAGGCTTTCCGCGGGCAGCCCCACCGCCTTTACCGTCCCCTCGAGACTGAGGTAGCCCAGCGAATCGGCGCCGATCTCTCCGGCAATGGCCCCAATTTCACGCCGGTAAGCGATAAGCTCGGGCGAAGCGGGCATGTCGATGCCGTAAAGGCAGGCATCGATAACCGGGGGCGAGCTGATGCGCAGGTGCACCTCCAGCGCCCCCGCGCGGCGCATGAGGCGGACCAGCTTCACACTGGTGGTGCCCCGGACAATGGAGTCATCCACGATGACCACCCTTTTGCCCCGCACGATCTTCTCCACCGCATTGAGCTTCAGGTCGACCCCCTCTTCGCGCATCCGCTGCGTGGGCCGGAGAAAAGTGCGTCCGATGTAGCGGTTTTTCACCAGAGCCATCTCGTAGGGCAGCCCGGCCTGCTCGGCATAACCCGAGGCGGCGGCGATGCTGGAGTCAGGCACGCCCGTTACTATATCGGCCTCGGCCGGCTGCTCCCGGGCCAGCTGCCGCCCCATCTCTCGGCGGGCCAGGTGCACATTGATCCCCTGCAGGTTGCTGTCGGGGCGGGCAAAATAGATATATTCAAAAATGCACAGTGAAGTCGCCCCGGCCGGTACCATTTGAGCGGACCGCAGTCCCTTCTCATCGAGGAGCACCGCCTCCCCCGGTTCAACCTCGCGGATAAATTTAGCCCCGATAGTATCGAAGGCGCAGGTCTCGGAAGCCAGAAAATAGCCCTTCTCCCCCAGCCGCCCCAGGGAGAGCGGCCGAAATCCATGCCTGTCGCGCAGCCCGATGATCTTCTGCCCGTCGCTGATGATAAATGCAAAAGCCCCCTCCAGGCGCGGCGCCACCGCCGCCAACGCCTCCTCCAGGCAGGGATTGTTCTGCCGGGCGATGAGGTGGCCCAGCAGCTCGCTGTCGGTATCCGTCTGGAAGATGGCCCCCTCCCCGGCCAGCTCGTCGCGCATGCGTTCGGCATTGACCAGGCGTCCGTTATGGGCGATAGCCAGTTCGCCGTGGCGGTAGCGCAGCAGCAGCGGCTGGCTGTTTTCCGGGCCGCGCCCCTCTGCGCCGTAAGCGTAGCGCACATGGCCCAGGGCCAGCGGGCCCCGGCGCCTTTTCAGCTTCGAGGTTTCGGGGAAAACCTCGGAAACAAGGCCCGGCCCCTTTTTCAGCCAGATTGAGTCCCCGCCGCCGGCCCCGGAGCCCACAGCAATACCCGCGCTCTCCTGGCCGCGGTGCTGCAGCGCATAGAGGGCAAAGCAGACCAGGTAGGCCAGCGGCTGATCCGCCGCCCAGCCGCCGCAGATCCCGCAGGCTTCCCTCAGCGGGCCGGCGGACACGGAATCGCCTCCCGGTAAACTTTCTGCAGCTCCACCCAGGGCTGCTCTATCCAGGCCCCGGAGCGCTCCCCCGCCGGAGCGATGCGCAGCTTTTCGCCCCCGGTCCGCCCCAGCAGCAGAACCTCCACCGCCGCCTCCCGGGCCAGCGCTTCAAAACGATCCCTCTCTGTCGGTTTCAGCGAGACCACCACCCGCGAGGGCCCCTCACCGAAAAGGGCCTCCTCGGGCCGCGCCGCCCCCGCTAAAACCACCTCTGCACCCCGCCCCCCCAGCAGGCAGCTTTCCGCCAGGGCCGCCGCCAGCCCGCCCCCGCCGAGAGAATTGGCGCTGCTGATGAGCCCCTCCCCGATAAGGCGGCGGAGAAGCTCCTGCAGCCGCTTCTCAAGCTTTAGATCGATCTGCGATAGCGCCCCGGCCACCTTGCCCCGCACTGTCTTCAGGTACTGGCTGCCGCCCAGAGAAACCTCCGCCGCGCCCAGCAGGCAGATGAGGTCGCCCTCCCGGCTAAACCCGGCCCTGCAGCTCTTCGCCGCATCCTTCAGCAGGCCTACCGCCCCAATAACAGGCGTCGGATAGATGGCTTCTCCCGCTACCTCGTTGTAGAAGCTTACATTGCCGCCCACCACGGGCAGTTCGAGGGCGCGGCAGGCGGCGGCGATTCCCTTAACCGCCTCTTTAAACTGCCAGAATATCTCCGGTTTTTCCGGGTTTCCAAAGTTCAAGCCGTCGGTAATCCCCAGCGCTTCCGCCCCGGCGCAGGCCAGCTTGCGCGCCGCCTCGCAGACGGCAAAAATAGCCCCCCGGTAGGGGTTGAGATAGACCAGCCGCCCATTCCCCGCCAGGGCTATCGCCAGGGACCGCCTCGATTGCGGCAGCGGCAGCAGCGACGCGCTCCCCCCGCCGGCCGCTGCAAAATGTTCCTCTTGCGTCGGCGAGGGGCACCCCTCCCCACCCCGCGGATCCCAGGCCTTTCCGGCCACATCGGGCGAGCCGAGAACCTTAAGCAGGGCGCTCTGCAGCTCCTCTGCCGGCGGCTGATCCGCCCCCAAAGGATCCCCGGCCGCCAGCCGGCAGTAATACTCCGGTTCGCGCGATTCAGGCTCATAAACCGGGGCCCCGTCGGCGACACTCTTAGCCGGCACCCGGGCCACCAGCTCCCCATGGTGCTTCACCGTAACCAGACCGTCTGCCGTCACCCGGCCGATAGCCGCACAGGTCAGCCCCTGCCTCTCGTAAACCGCCGCCACTTCCGACTGGCGCTCAGGCGTCACGATAAGGAGCATCCGCTCCTGCGTCTCCGAGGTGAGAATCTCGAAAGCGGTCATATCCGCCTCCTGCAGAGGCGCCGCCGCCAGCTCTACCTCCATGCCGCTGCCGGCCCGCGCCGCCGTCTCCGTCAGCGCGCAGCTCAGTCCGGCCCCGCCCAGATCCTGCACTCCCAGAGCCAGGCCTCTCTCGATTACCTCCAGGGTCGCCTCCATCAGCGCCCGCCCCAGGGCGGCGTCACCCACCTGCACCGCCGGGCGCTCTTCGCCCTCCTCCATCGCCCCAACCAGCTCCCCCTCCAGCTCCACCGAAGCAAAGGTAACCCCGTGAATCCCATCGCGGCTCGTGGGGGGCCCGGCCAGCAGCACCACATTACCCACCCCGGCGGCCCTGCCCCGCATGAGCCGCTCCGCCGGGAGCAGCCCCACGCACATGACATTGGCCAGGGGATTGCCACGGTAACATTCCTCGAAAAAAAGTTCTCCCGGGAGCAGAGGGATACCCGTCCCGGCGGCATACCAGGACATCCCCTCCGCCGCCCCTTCAAAGAGGAAACGGCTGCGCTTCTCCTCCAGCGGGCCAAAGCGCAGAGAGCCCAGCAAAGCGGCGGGCCGCGCCCCCATGGCCACGATATCGCGGATGATCCCGCCGGCGCCCGTGGCCGCACCTTGAAAAGGCTCCACCGCCGTGGGGTGGTTGTGGCTTTCAATCTTAAAGGCAGCCGCCAGGCCGTCCCCCAGGTCAACCACGCCGGCATTTTCGCCCGGCCCCTGGAGCACATGCGGCCCTTCTGACGGCAGCAGGCGCAGCGCCGCCCGGGAGTGCTTGTAGCTGCAATGTTCCGACCACATCACGCTGTAGATGTTCAGCTCCACCAGATTGGGATCACGGCCCAGATCCGCCCTGATGCGCTCATATTCGTCGTCAGTGAGCCCCAGATCCCGCCAGGGCTTTTCATTCATTTTCGTCATCTCTCGCGCCCCCCGCTTAAAATCGAATCGTCTATTCCAGATGAAAGCCCTTTTGCCGCAGCAGGCTGTCTTTCTTATCCACCTGCGCCGCCAACTCCGCGCGGTAGCGCGACAGCTTCTCCCGCAGCCCCCCGTCCCCCAACGACAAAATTTGCACCGCCAGCAGCCCGGCATTGTAAGCGCCGTTTACCGCCACCGTGGCCACCGGCACCCCGCGGGGCATCTGCACAATGGCCAGCAGCGCATCGAGCCCGCCCAGGTTGGCCGCCGCCACCGGCACCCCGATCACCGGCAGTTCCGTCATCGAGGCGATCACCCCGGGCAGATGGGCGGCGCCGCCCGCTCCGGCGATGATCACTTTCAGCCCCGCCGCCGCGGCGCCCCGGGCATAGCGGGCCACCTTCTCGGGATGGCGGTGCGCACTGGCAATGACCGCTTCATAGGGGATACCAAAGCGCTCCAGCGCCTCGCCCGCCCCGGCCATCACCGGCAGATCACTATCGCTGCCCATGACAATGCCCACAGCCGGTATTGTTTCCCGCTGCACAGACATCGCATCACATCCTAAAATTTTTAAGGGGCGGCAGCGCCGCCCCCCATTATTAGCGAGCCAGGAAGAAATGAATGAGAGCCACCGCCGCCAGCACGTAAACCAGCCAGTGGACCTCCTTGCCTTTACCGGCAACCAGTTTCACCACCGGGAAGGCGATAAAGCCGAAGGCGATGCCGTCGGCAATGCTGTAAGCCAGCGGCATGAAGATGATAGTCAGGAAGGCCGGCAGGGCTTCGGTGAAGTCTTCAAAATCAATTTTTGTTACCGAGCCCACCATGAGCACCCCCACGATGACCAGCGCCGGCGCTGTCGCCTCCGCCGGGATGAGCCCGGCCAGTGGGGCGATGAAAAGGGCCAGGAAGAAGAGCAGCCCGGTGACAACAGAGGTGAGCCCGGTGCGGCCCCCCTCGGATACCCCGGCAGTGCTCTCCACGTAGGTGGTCACCGTGCTGGTGCCCAGCAGGGCCCCGCCCATAGTCCCGATGGCATCGGCCAGCATGGCCCGGTTCACCCGGGGCAGCCGCCCCTTTTCATCGAGAAAACCGGCCCGGGCGCCTGTGCCCAGCAGGGTTCCCATGGTGTCGAAAACATCGACAAAGA
>CAZQVX010000132.1:0-4738 GCA_964596845.1 uncultured Syntrophomonadaceae bacterium
GCAGCGGAACCTCATCTCACCATGCTGGACCTCTCCCTTTTTCAGGTCGCGGCGAATCTGAATGACCCGGGGATGTTCGCTGGCAAAACAAAATTCTGTGCACATTCTTCCCACAACTTCGTTTTTTTCATAGCCAAGCATCTCGGCAAACCGCCGGTTAACATGGAGGCAGGGCCCTTCGGGCTTCGCATAGACAATCCCCTCACCGGCGGTCTCGAAAACCGTGCGGTATTTGTTTTCGCTTTCCTGCAGCGCCTCTTCAGCCTGCTTACGGGCGGTGATGTCACTGGCTGCACCGAACCACTCCTTTATGGCGCCTGCATCATCCAACAGCGGGACAGCCCTCGAAAAAGTCCAGCCGATGCTGCCGTCCTCCCGAAGCACGCGGTGTTCAAGTTCAAATATCTTTTTTCCCATGATGCACTCATCGATCACACCGGTAACAATTTTCTGATCTTCAGGGTGGACATATTTATCGAGCCAGTTCCGATCCGCTTTTTCAGTATCTGCCGGGAACCCCTTGCCGTAAAGCTCGGTCATGGTTTTCCAATCAGGACTCATGCGGTAGATCACATCTGAGCCGGCATTCATCAGCGCAAGAAGCCGCACACTTGTCAACTGCGGATAATTCGCCAAATGCTCCATATCCGGCGCAATATCGATTAAACAAGCAGGCCCCTCTTTTATCACAGCTGCCGGGCCCGCAGCTTCGACAGCTTCTTTAAGCCCATTTATAGATGTAACCTTTTTCATACAAACCCGGCCCCTTTCCCCAAAATATTGGCTTATAGATGATTAACACAGCCGGTAAGGCCGTGATTATCACCTGGCTTAAAACCAGGTCACCTTAATATAATTTTTAGACATGCAGCGGACAATCCCTTTGATGAAAGCTGTCGTTCTGTGTCGAATAGAAGATTATCTGACGGTTTATGAGCTAACTCTTTTCGATAAGGAAAAAACAACTAATTGCACCGCACCTTAAATAAGTTTTAAGGCCGCCGGACCCCCACTGCGGGGGCCTGGCGGCCTGATCCAGCTGGAATACGATCTTAACAAGGCCTTAAAAGAATGGGGCGCCTTGATCAAGCTTTATTTTTAGCCGCTGCGGCAGCCCTAACAGAAGGGCGCCTGCGTTTTTTCTTGCCGGAGGGCACCGGGACAGCCCGGGCATAGGTCCTGCAAACCTCTGTGATCTCGCATTTCACCACCTGGCCTGCTTGGGCGCCCGCCCCGGACACGTTGATCACATAACCGTGGAGGCGGGCAATGCCATTCTCAGGCGCGCTGGTGTGAGGCTCTTCAACAAAGATTTCGATGACATCACCCTGAGAAACGGGAAAGGCAAGCTTTTCAATATCCTTCAAGCTGCCCGCGGCAATAATGCGGTATTGCTCGATATGGGAATCTTCGTCGCCGCGGATAAAGATGTTCTTGCCCAGCTCCTCTTCAATTTTTTTAAGATTGCCGCCGCCGGTCCCGATAATAATGGAGGCGACTTCATGGTGCATGCCCACAAGAATCGCTTCCTGCGGCGACTTCTGAAGCGCCTTTTTCAGATCCCGCTCGATGCGGGTAGAGGCGGCCAGCGGGGTGAGGACCCGTCCCCTGCCGTTACAGTAGGGGCAGTGCTGCTGCAAAACTTCAGCCAGATCCTGGCGCACTTTTTTGCGCGTCATCTCTACCAGGCCCAGGCTGGTCAGCCCCAGGACGTAAGTTTTGGTGCGATCGTGCTTAATGGATTCATGAAGTTTGCTTAAAACTTTTTGCCGGTGCTCCTCGATAGCCATATCGATAAAATCTATGATAATAATGCCGCCGATATCGCGCAGCCGAATCTGGCGGGCGATCTCTTCGGCAGCTTCGAGGTTGGTCTTAAGAATAGTGTCGGCAAGATTGCGCCGCCCGGTGTAACGCCCCGTGTTCACATCGACTACGGTCAGGGCCTCGGTTTCGTCAAAGACCAGGTAGCCGCCGCTTTTCAACCAGACCTGGCCCTGGAGCGCTTTTTCCAGCTCTTTTTCCACCCCGTAACGCTCAAAAATGGGCTCGGAGCGATTGTAGAGGCAGACCTTCTTTTTCAACTGCGGTGCATAGCAATCCAGCATCTCGCATACCTTTTCATGTTCATGCTCATTGTCGATCAGAAAACTGTTGAAGTCTTCAACAAAGAGGTCGCGGACGATGCGGCAGGTTAATGCGAGGTCCTGGTAGAGGACAGCGGGCGCAGTCTTCTGCTGGAAGCGGGCTAAAACACGGTACCAGAGCTGCATCAAAAATTGCAGGTCCTGGTTAAGAGACTGTGCATCGGCCCCCTCGGCCACGGTGCGCACGATGAGCCCCATTTCGGGGGGGCGTATCTGCCCCGCTTCACGGCGCAGCCTCTCTTTTTCAACTTGACTTTCGATGCGCCTGGAAACCCCGATGTAATCAGCGCCAGGCACCAAAACCAGGTAGCGCCCCGGCAGGGTTACCTGACCCGTCACCCGGGCCCCTTTAGTCCCAAAGGGCTCCTTCACCGCCTGGACCACAACTTCTTCGCCGACTTTGAGCAATTTATCGATGGCCGAACGAGAGGGGGGCGGGCTCTCATCGTTATGAATATCTGTAAACACATCATCGACATAAAGAAAAGCATTTTTCTCCAGTCCGATATCGACAAAGGCAGCCTGCATTCCGGGAAGGACGTTGGCCACAGTCCCCTTGTAAAGATTGCCGATAATGCGGTACTCCAGCGGCCTCTCGATATATAGCTCCACCAGCTTGCCGTTTTCCAGGATAGCCACTCGCGTAGCCCGGTTGTTACAGTTAACAATTATTTTTTTATCCAGTGCATTTTTCACCTCCTTCTGGAAAAGGATCGATCAGTTTTTCTTTAAAAATATAAAGACCCTGGCGGTGCAAGGCCCAGCGCTGCTCTTCTGCGTAAAAACCGCCTTCAAGAGACAGCTGTTCCAAAACGCGAAAGGGCGAGACACCGCCCTTGCTTCCCACCTGCAACAGCAGACGAAGTTCTAAACCCTCTTCGCCTGCCGGCGGTATTTCAACTGAATAGATAAAGGGGCGGATATCCCGGGCGGCCTTTTCGGAGACCTTACCGGGCCGACTGATCATAATTTCCGGCCGGGCCAGAAGCTGATCCAGAGATTTTTGCAGTTCTGCCGGGGCAGATGCAGACCGCTCGCCTTTCCAGATCGCGCTGTAAAGGGCGGCATTGATCAGAGCCGCCAGCGGGGGCTCATCCGGCTCCACCCCGGCGGCGCCGGTCAAGGTAAGGCCTATGGGCAGCTCTTCGCCCAGGCGGCGGCAAAAAGAATCGGGGCTCAAGGGCTCTGCCAGGTATATCTCGCCATATTCCCGCGAGGCGGTAACCCCCACGGGCAGGGGAGCAGCAAGGCTCAGCCGGGGTCGTGGCGTGTAACCAAGGGTATAGGCCAACGGCAAGCAGGCGCGGCGCATCGCCCGCTGAAAGAGTCGGGTCAGGTCGAGATGCGAAAGATAGCGCAGCTCTTTGCCGCAAGCGTAGCGAAAGCGAATCCGGTTCAATCCTGAACCTCCAGTGAAAGGTTGTCCTGCCGGGCACGCCGGTACTCCCTGATCAATACTTCTTTGCTGACGCCGCTGTAAAGGTGGTCCCAGGGCAGCGGCGAGGTTTCGACGTAACGACGGTACGCGTAGTCCTCGGGGCTCAGGCCCAGCTCGTCGAAAGCATCGAGCCACCTCTGAAAGGAGAAGTGCTCCGACCACCCGTCGAAACGGCAGCCCTTTTGCCGGGCTTTCTCCAGCAGCGGCGCCAGGCGGCGGTCGCCCCGGGCAAATACAGCCTCCAATAAACTGCTCGCGGCATCATGCCAGCTCAGCTTGACTCCCCCCAGAGGGCGAAAAAGCTCCTGAAGCAGATACTGGCGCCGCCTCACTTCAGTCATGGGCAGCTGGGGCTCCCACTGGAAAGGGGTGTGCGCTTTGGGTACAAAGGTGGAGACACTCACCGCCAGGCGGATGCGGCGGCCCCGGGAAGCTTTGATCCTCCGCAGGAGTTCCCGGCAAAGGGCGGCAATCCCCCGTACATCATCCTCTTCCTCCCGGGGCAGGCCGATCATAAAATAGAGCTTGAACGACTGCCAGCCGCAGGCTACAGCATGGCCCACCGCAGTGAAAAGGTCGTCCTCACTTATATTTTTCCCGATCACCCGGCGCAGCCGCTCCGTGCCCGCCTCTGGAGCAAAGGTGAGGCTGCCCCGGCGCCCCTGGTGAAACTGCCTGGCCAGATCCACCGAAAAAGAATCGAGGCGCAGTGAGGGAAGGGTAAACTTAACTTTTTCATGGGTATGCTCTGTCCCCAGCTCGCCGATAAGGGTATCGATGCCCGGATAATCACAGCTGCTCAGCGAGGCCAGGGAAAGCTCTTCGTAGCCGGTGTTCTGCAACATTTCCCGGGCAATCTTTTTTATCTTTTCAGGACTGCGCCGGCGCACCGGGCGGTAGATCACGCCCGCCTGACAAAAACGACAGCCGTGGCTGCATCCCCGGAATAGTTCCACCATCCCGCGGTCATGGACCGCTTCCGTGTGGGGGACTACCGGCGCTAACGGGTGGGGGGCGCTCTCCAGATCCCGCAGAATTCTCTTCCGGACTCCCTCAGGAACCCCCTCCCGAAGCGGCTCAATCCCCTGGAAATCACCGCCGGCGCTGTAAAGGGGGCGGTAAAATCGGGGAACATAGACCCCCTCAACAGCAC
>CAZQVX010000133.1:0-4715 GCA_964596845.1 uncultured Syntrophomonadaceae bacterium
TCATCGCCCGGGCGGCAATCATCACCTCGGGAACATACATCTCCCCGGCCTTGAAGCGCTGCCCTACGACATTCATGCCTTTGATCAGGCCGCCGTTGATGATCTCTGAAGGCTGCATCCCCTCATCAATGGCTTTACGGGTGAGCTCCGCCACCTCGGCGTCATCACCGGCAATAACACCGCTGCTGATCCTGTCCAAATCCGCCATGATTTACCTCCTTTGTAAACAACCTCTGTTTATTCTTATTTCTTTTTTTTCTTGTGCGCTTCTCTTTCTTCAGCCTTGGCCACAATTTCATCCAGCGTAGCCAGAACCTCCGCAGAGAGGGGCGGCACTTGATGGTTCTCCAAGATATGTTGCAACTTCGCCTTAGCCCGTTCACCCAAGGTGGATCCCTTTTCTACGTTCTTCCACTCGTCATAGCGCATCCGGTTGATCAGGGTGGGGAACCAGATCTCGTCTTTGAAATGACGCAGCGTATGTTTCTCCTCCAGGAAGTGCCCTCCCGGGCCTACCTTGTTAACCACATCCACAGCCAGGGTCTCATCATTAACCTCAATACCGCGCATAATCCGCTTGACCATACCGATTATTTCATCGCTCATGACCAGCTGCTCCATTGAACCGCATGAGCCCACGCCGGTATAGCCCACGTCATGGACCAGGTTGGCGCCGGCCTGGGCGGCTGTGAGTATGCTCAGGGCCGCCTCAGCTGCAGCCTGCCCGTCCATAATGTGCGAGTCTGTGCAGCCGGCCGTTCCAAAAACAGGCACACCCATATAGCGTGCTACTTCGGCAATCCCCGCCTGCATGATCTGGAACTCGGGGCTGCCGTAGCTGAAAACGGTGGTCTGCATATCCATAATCGCGTAAACACCGCCCATGATAATGGGCGCCCCTGCGTATACAAGCTGGGAGACCACAATACCCACCAGACTCTCAGCCACACCTAAGGCCAGGGTTCCCGCTATGGTCGCCGGTGTGGTAGCGCCGAGCATGACACAGGGGGTGTAGACAATGGGTATTTTTTTCTTAGCTGCAAACACGGCCTTGGAAATAGCCTCACGGGAATGCATCAGGGGGGAGCTGGGCTCCGAATAAAGGCAGATAAAAGGCTTCTGCTGCAGCTTTTCAAGCCCTCCGGCTATCGCCGAGGCCATGGCCACAATATCCTCGTATTGCTCGATATCAAAACCCCAATGGACAATGTGCTTGCGCGTATTCGTAACCAGGGCGTAAAAAGCGTAGACATCAGCCAGCGTATCTGTAACCCCTGTGGGTGTGCCCAGGTCTTCTACAAAATCGATATGGGGCAGCGCATCGCAGACCCGGCCCACATTTTCATTGTCTTTCAGGACCGGTCTCCTTCTTTCTCCCGTATAGGGATCACGGAAATAGGTGTTTGTCGGCCCGGGTCCGTAATAAGTTTTACCGTCCTCCAAGACCATGCTGCGGTTGCCGTCCCGATCGTACAGAGTAATCCGCGAAGGGGCGGTCCGCACCGCCCATTCTGTTAGCCCGGCGGGGAAACGAATGGTATCTCCGTCAATCCAGCAGCCCGCTTTTTCCAAGATCTCTCTCGACTCGGGATCATAGACCTTGGCGCCCGTTCTCTCCAGAATCTCCACAGCCGCGGTGTAGATTTCCCTGCGCTGATCATCGCTCAACATCTGGAAAACAGGAGTTCTGTTGACCTTGTAACGTGCTCTAACATATTTATCCAATATATTTCTCTCCTTTCTACCGGGGTAACCCCGATTATTTCTTTCCGACCAGATCAACGGCGAGGTCCTTGGCCGATGCCGCATCGGGCGCCCAGCCGTCGGCCCCGATCTCGTTGGCAAAATCAGCCGTTACCGGCGCACCGCCCACGATCACCTTCACCGAATCCCTTAAGCCTTCTTCTTTCAACAGTTCAATGGTGTCTTTCATCGCCAGCATGGTCGTGGTTAAAAGAGCACTCATCGCCAGCACATCAGGCTTATGCTCCCGCACCGCCTGGGCGAACTTATCCGCCGGGATATCCACGCCCATGTTCACCACAGACATGCCGCCGCTTTCCATCATCATCCCCACCAGGTTCTTGCCGATGTCGTGCAGGTCCCCGGCCACTGTGCCCAGAATAACTTTACCCGCCGAAGGAATATCCCCTTCCACCATCAAGGGCTTCACCAGCTCCATCCCGGCCTTCATCGCCCGGGCGGCAATCATTACTTCTGGGACATACATCTCCCCGGCCTTGAAGCGCTGCCCTACGACATTCATGCCTTTGATCAGGCCGCCGTTGATGATCTCTGAAGGCTGCATCCCCTCATCAATGGCTTTACGGGTGAGCTCCGCCACCTCGGCGTCATCACCGGCAATAACACCGCTGCTGATCCTGTCCAAATCCGCCATGAACTTACCTCCTGTAAAAGTTGATTTAACCGGTATAAAAAGGAGGAAAACACCCATGAAATGCCCTTGTGCTTAGTAGTTGGTCAGAAGGCACCTTTGATGTTTTCCTCCCCTGCACCCTTAATTTACCTGCTCTATGGAACAGTATTATTGATTAACAGACTTTCCCTTGGAAACCGGCAGGCTGCTCTCAAGACCCAGCTCGCCGGCATCGCGTTTGAAAGACTTAAAGAGACAGTAAATCATCAGAATCATGACCAGCATGAAGGGAAAACCGCCCACCACTGAAGCCGTCTGCAGAGAACTGAGCCCCTGGCCGGCGCCGGTAAAAAGCAGCAGCGCGGCGATGGCCCCTTCCAGCACACCCCAGGTAAAGCGTAAAGGCGCAGGCGGGTTGGGATCGCCGTTCGAAGTAAGCATTGCATTGACGTAGGAGGCCGAATCTGATGAGGTAATGAAAAATATAGCCACCGAAAGCATGGCTACCGGGATCAGTAATTGCGGCGCTGGGAAATTTTGCAGCATGGCAAAAAATCCGGCGGCTGAGTCCACAGACACAGCTTCTGCTATGCCCCCTCCACCGAAATGCTCAATATACAGGGCAGATCCGCCGAAGATACTGAACCAGACCATGCTCACTCCGGTGGGGATGAGGAGCACGCCGGTAATGAACTGGCGCAGCGTCCGCCCCCTGGAGATACGGGCGATAAAGGTGCCCACGAAGGGCGCCCAGGCGATCCACCAGGCCCAGTAGAAGACGGTCCAGCCGGTGGTCCATCCCTCGTTCCCCTCGATCATGGGGTCAAGCCGGAAGGACATGGAGATCAGGTTTTGCAGATAGTCACCGGCGGCATGGCCGAGCAGGTTCAGAATAAACACGGTAGGCCCGATAATGAAGATAAGAATCATCAGCAGTGAGGCGATGTAGACGTTGAGCGAGCTCAGGTTCTTGATGCCTTTATTGATTCCGCTCATGGTTGAGGCTACAGCGCCGGCGGTAAAGACCACCGTAAGCGTGATCCAGACCCACATGCCGTTCGACAGTCCGAAGAGCGACTCCAAACCGGAACCGACCTGCATCACTCCAAGACCCAACGAGGTGGCCATCCCGAAGAGGGTGGCAAAGACAGCGATAACGTTGATGACGATGCCCCAGCCGTGGTAGATTCCCTCTCGCCCCAGCACCGGCTCCAGGGTGGAGCTGAGCATCATGGGCAGGCCTTTACGGTAGGAAAAATAAGCCAGAGCAGCGCCGACTACGGCATAGACAGCCCAGGGATGCAAGCCCCAGTGAAAGAATGAAGCGCGCATGGCCAGGTGGCCTGCCGCCGCAGTTCCCGCTTCGCCGAAAGGCGGCCATAAATAGTGATTGATGGGCTCGGAGACACCCCAGAAAAGAAGTCCGATCCCCATTCCGCAGCTAAAGAGCATAGCGAACCAGGCGAAATTAGAGTACTCCGGCTTCTCATCATCTTTACCCAGCTTGATCTTCCCGTAAGGGCTGATCATGACATAGATAATTATGAATAGAAAGGCACTCGCCCCCAGGATAAAGGACCATCCCAGGTTATTGGTCATAAAGCTAAATACTTTGCCGGTATACTCGCCGAATTTACCGGGCGCTAAAATACCGAGCAAGAGAAACACCAGGCAGATAATCAGTGAAATCCAAAAGGTTTTCTTCGCTGATTTCTCCTTGCTATTGTCCAACATAGTTCCTCCTTTGCATGATTTTTTTTGAACCAATCTGCAGGGGGTTGGACATTCCCCCATTGCACTTTGCCGCGGTTACGAGTATGGTTGCCATGATTGCTTCAGTTGCGAGTTTATCCAACGGCAACAGGTAATTAAGGGCAACAAATTAAATTGCAATTCTCGTGCCACAATTTTAATTCTTTTGAAGTGGAATGATATAGTCGCGGAGCCCTTACTTTGCAGCGATCAATCAGGAGTGTCTGCTTTTTAAACAGACAAAACGGATTCTCATATTAAGAAACCTTTAAGGTATAAGCTGAACTAGATACACCCGGGGTCCAACAAGGCAGGCTGCAAGCATAAATTATCATTTTGAGACTGGATTTTCAATTTGAGAACCGTCCATCCCGTATTGTTTAAGCTTGCGATAAAGGGTGGCCCGGCTGATCCCCATGGCTGAAGCAGCCATCTCCTTGCCCTCTGTAGACTGTCCGAACTTACGCAGGGCCCGGGCAATCACTTTTCTCTCCAAGAAAGACAGCGAAAAGGGAGTCTGCGGATCCTCGTTTTCCTGGTAATCCAGTATTTTTGCCGGCAGGCTGCCCGGTGTTATCTCTTTTCC
>CAZQVX010000134.1:0-4713 GCA_964596845.1 uncultured Syntrophomonadaceae bacterium
TTTGTGGGGCTGGGCGCCCCTTACTGGGATCCTTACGCCCGGGGGCTTTTGATCGGCATTACCCGGGGGACGACGCGGGCCCACCTGGCGCGGACCGTGGTGGAGGCTATGGCCTACCAGACCCGCGATGTCCTGGAGATCATGCGCCGCGAGGCGGGGATTCCCCTGGGCGAGGTTCGAATCGACGGCGGGGCCGGGGTGATGGACCTGCTGCTGCAGTTCCAGGCGGATATCGCCGGCACTGTGGTCCGCCGTTCGGCGGTTCTGGAGACCACGGCCCTGGGGGCTGCCTACCTGGCCGGCCTGGCGGTAGGGACCTGGCCCGACCGGGCGGCGCTGGCGGGGCAGTGGCGTGAAGACGCCTCCTTCCGGCCGCAGATGGCCGGGGCTAAGCGCGACGCCCTTTATCACAACTGGCTGCGGGCGGTGGAGAGGGCCCGTGGCTGGGCTGAAGAGGGTAGATCAAGTTTCTAATTAAGGTGATCTGTTAACGGGTTTAACCGGCCGGGTGAAAGACCCTGGCTGTGATGGATGGCTAAACCGGCAAAGCAGCAATCATCCCGGTCCCTTGCACCAGTTGGATCCAGCCCGCCGGTCGGATCAAATGAGGGGAGTGGGATGATGTTGTATTTACCCTGGGTTGAAGAGGCGCTGAGCCGGCGCGGCGGAGAGACGGGCGGAAAGGTGACCACTTTGCCGGAGGCAGTCCGGGAGTTCATCCGCCCCGGTTATGCGCTGCAGATCGGCTGCGGGCTGGGCTATCCCATGGCCCTGCTTTTCGAGATCATCCGCCAGTTTTGGGGCCGCGACCCCGCCTTTACCCTGATCACCTACGGGGGCAGCTGCACCAATCTGGTGCCCTTTCTGGACGGCGGCCTGGTCGAGAAGGTGCTAGCCTCCTACCTGGGCGATTCCTATCCCTTTCCGGCGCCCAACCCCCTCATCCAGAAGGCCTTTGCCGAAGGCAAGGTCGAGTTCGAGGAGTGGAGCATGCTCACCCTGACGCAGCGCCTTGCTGCCGGGGCTATGGGGCTGCCTTTTTTCCCCACGCGCTCCCTGGCGGGCAGTTCGCTGGCCGGCAACCTGGCCGATTTTGCAACAGCGGAGGACCCCTTCGGCGGGGAGCGCATCGGCCTGGTTAAGGCACTCCATCCTGACTTGAGTCTGGTGCACGGATGGCTGGCAGACGCGGAAGGGAATACGATCCTGAGCCTGCCCCTGGTGGGCAACGCTTACGGGGTGCTGGCTGCCCGCCGGGGGGCCATTGTTACCGCGGAGAAGATTGTGAGCACCGCGGAACTATCCCGCCACCGGGAGCATGTCCGTATCCCGGCGGAGGCGGTCCGCGCTGTGGTGGAGGCCCCCTTCGGAGCCCATCCCTCAGGGCACCATCACTTCCCGCACCGCGGCGAGGCGTGGGGTTATGCCGAGGACCGCCCCTTTATCATGGCGGCCCGCCGGGCCAGTCGCAGCGGTGAGGCCTACCGGGAGTGGCTGGATGAATGGATCCTGGGCTGCCCCGACCACGAAAGCTACCTGGCGAAGCTGGGCCGGGAGCGGCTCTTTGCACTGAAGGGAAAGCTCGCACTCGACGCCTGGCCGCTCCACTTTCTGGCGGAAGAAAAGGCGGAAGACGTCCGGGGGGCACCGCTGCTGCAGGCTACCGCGGCGGAGCAGATGATCGCCATTGCCGGGCGGGAGATCGAGCGGCTCGCCCTGGATCGCGAATACAGGACCATCCTGGCCGGGGTGGGCGTCTCGCATATGGCCAGCTGGATGGCCTACTACAGCCTGCTGGAGCAAGGGCAGCGGGTGGCCCTGCTGGCGGAGATCGGCCTTTACGGCTTTGTCCCCTTGCCGGGTGATTCCTTTGTCTTCGCCCTGCGCAATTTCCCCACCGGACAGCTTTACACCGATGTGCTCGGCATCCTGGGCTGTTATGTCTCCGGCAATCCCGGGCGGCGCTGCCTGGGTGTGCTGGGCGCAGCGCAGGTCGATTGCCGGGGAAACATCAACTCATCGCAGGTCCCCGCCGCCAGGCTATATCTTGTGGGATCGGGCGGGGGCAATGACGTGGCCTCAGGCGCGGCCGAAGTGGTCGTCGTGGCCGAGCAGGCTCCGCACCGCTTTGTCGGGGAGGTCCCCTTTATCACCTCGCCGGGGGACAGGGTGACGGCAGTGATCTCGCAGTATGGGCTTTTCCGCAAAGATCCCGCCGACGGCATTCTCAAGCTGGCCGCCTACCTGGAGCAACCGGGCCTGGGCGGGGCAGCGACAGTGGCGAAGATCAAAGAGCAGTGCGGATGGGAGCTGCAGGTATGGCCCCATCTCGAGGCGCTGGCGCCGCCTACCGTAGAAGAGCTGTCCCGGCTGCGCTATCTCGACCCGGAGCGCTATTTTACTCGCTAGCGCCTCCAATAAATCTTTACAACGGTGCCAGTCACCGGAGCAAGCTATCATCTGGGCCCCTTATTATTTGTTATTACGGCAGGTAAAACTACATTTTAAAAGAATATACCTATGGTCGATAAATGTTCCAAAGGAGGGTATGACCGGCGAATTCGGTATAGTTTTACAAATATAAATATGGTCAGGAGGTTCGTAATTGACTAGGCTAAGTAAATCTTCTATAGTTGTTCTTGTAGTTTTTCTCCTCCTGCTCCTCCCTGTGCCGCAGGCTGCGGCTGCCGGTGAGGTTAGCAATATTACCAAAGGGCTGTCGTATGACGGCATTCAGGAGGCAATCGATGCGGCGGATAGCGGGGATATTATCGAGCTGGCTGCAGGTACCTATGCGCAAACAGGCACCCTGGCCATTTACAAGGCGCTGACCCTACGCGGCGCCTCCGGAGCGGCGGCGGTGATCGAGGGGGATTCACTCTTGGATGAACTCATTTCTGTTGAATCTCCGGGCGTGGTCCTGGAGGGGCTGACCATCATAGGGGGCCATAGCAAAAGTATCACTGTTGACTTCGATGAGGTTGCCTTCTTGGCGGAGCCATCTATCCGCAGCTTTTCCCTCCTCAACTGCGCCCTAGAGGGAGGCGGCAGCGCCGGTTATGCTGTTGTATTGTACGGAACCATTGAGAATGCCGAGATCACTTTCAGCGGCAACACAGTCTGCAATTTTGAAAGGCGCGGTTTAACTGCTGAAAATGCCGTTGAGTTCATCGACTCCACGGTCAAAGTTCTGGACAATAATTTTGCAAATGCGGGCAACTACGGAATTGACCTGGATGCACAGGCTTCCGGCACAGATTTCTATGTCACCGGGAATACTGTCACCGCTGAGTACACTGCTGTTTATTTGGATGATCTCCTCGAGGGCAGCAGCCTCACCATCAAGAATAACACCCTTTCCAGTTGTGACGAGGCCATCTATTTCAGCGATGATATTGTTAACAGCACGGTGCTCATTGAGGGGAACAGCATCACCTCCGAAGAATACAAAGGGATCTACTTTTCTTATACAATTGCTGACAGTACGGTCACCATCAAGGACAACACCCTTTCCAGTGGTGACGAGGCCATTGATTTCAGCTATGATATTGTTAACAGCACGGTGCTCATTGAGGGGAACAGCATCGCCGCCGAAGGATACGGAGGGGTCTACTTTTCTTGGCGCCTTGGAAATAGCGAAATATCCATCAGCGAGAATACGATTGTGTCCGGTGATGGCAGCGGCATCGATTTTGATTATGAGCTGACTGGCTGCGGCTTGACTATTACAGATAACGTGATTAAAGCCGTTGACAACGGTTTTCGTATTTACTATCTCGGTGATTCTACGGCAACCCTGCAAAACAACTCTTTCATCATGCAGCCGGATGAGGACTATGGTTATGGTATCCGGATATCCTCCCAGGACGACAGCAAGCTTAACCTCCTGGGCAACCGTGTTACCGGAGCCCTCACAGCCGTAGGCATTTACGATGAAGGGACTGAATCGGAGATTACCATTGCCGGTAACCTTTTCAGGGATAATGGTATGGGGATCTTCCTGGGTTGGTATCATCAGATCGATCTCGCCATCGCTTTTAACGCCTTTATCGGCAATGAGGATGATATCCTCTTTAATAGCCCCGCTGCCCCCGCCGCACTGCTCAACTGGTGGGGCGCCGCAACCGGTCCCACGGGCCTGGATGAGGACATTACCTTCGCCCCCTGGCTGGCTGCGCTTATTGTCGCCCCCGATCAGGCCGCCGGTGTCCTGGGCGAAAACCGCACCATCACCGCCAGGCTGCAGGACAGCACTGGCGTTCTTGCTGAAACAGATCTGCTGGCCGTGCGCTTCACCGTTACAGGCGCACACAGCCTGACCCAGGTTGTGCCCATGGTCAACGGCATAGCTGTGCTGCAGTATGCGGGCAACCCCGCCGGGGTGGACACCATTACCGCCGAGGTGCTCTTCGCCGGTGAGACCGCCGGCTTAATGGGTGACGCGCAGTTAACGTGGGAGGCAAAACCGGAGCCTGAGGCGCCGGAATCAGACGAATCGGGTAAAGAATTGCCGCGCACCTCGGGTTCGCCTGATGGTTTGATCATGCTTAGGATCATTTTCCTGATTGTGTTTGCTGCGGCCCTGCTTCATCAACGCCGCACCGCTGCTGTAAAATAACAGGGACGTTTCCTGTGCTGCAGCAGCCCGGTAAACAACATTAAGAAAGAATTAGCGCGCTCCGGAATGCAATACCGAAGCGCGCTAACCTATTT
>CAZQVX010000135.1:0-4656 GCA_964596845.1 uncultured Syntrophomonadaceae bacterium
TAGTGCGGGACTCCCGAAGATTGATAGTGGTTTAGTTTTAAGACACGATCCTTTCTGCCACTAGAAGGGGATATAATTTCCACGACCAACTCCGGAACGGTGTCGACGGGATCACGCACGGCGGGCCGGCTGCCTGGCAGGTAGAGCAAATCGGGCTGCACCACGGTATGTGCGGTTAAATTCAAATCACAGCCGAAAGATTTGGCGTGGGTAGAAAGGATTCACCGCATCTGCGGCGAAATTGTTCACCATGGAAAGGAAGGGGTGGAATAAAATGAGGGATAACTACACCGCAACCCTGGAGCAATCGCGCAGGGCTCTGGCCGCCAGGAACAGCATGGAGACAGCCCGTTTCAGCGGAGCGGCTTTGACCCTCTATCCGCCGGCTTCCTGGCGTGAGTTTACTCTCCCCTACCTGGGGCGCATCTACCGTATCACCTGGCCGGCCGGCGAAGTCTTTTCGCACGGCACCGGTAAAGAGGCGCCCACTGCCACCGCGATTCTGCTGGTGCATTATCTCACCAACGCCACCGGAAAGCCGCCTGTGGGAAAATGGATCCCTTTCCGGGCGCTGTGGGGCGGGGACAGCTTTAACACTGCTTTCATCAAAGGCTCCGTGAGCCTGCTGGAAGATTATTTCGGGAAAAAGTGCGCACTTTTTGAGAGACTGCTCCTGGATCGCCTCGGCGCCCGCCCCGCCAGAGAAGCGCGCTCTTTCGTGGTCATGGCGCTGCCGCGCCTGCCGCTGCTGCTGCGCCTGGAAGAAGGTGACCGGGAGGTGCCGCCCAGAGCGACAATCCTTTTCGACGAAACTGCCAACGAATATCTGGCCACCGAAGATCTGGCGGTGCTGGGACAGCAGCTTGCCGCCCGGATGATTCGCTGGGGCCGGGAAGAGAGCCGCTAGAACGTTTCTTTTCTTAAATGTCTTGCTGTAAAAGGGGGTTCCCCGGGACTTATGCTGGCGAGAGTATTCTCCTGCACGGTGCTGGGAATTCAAGGCATTCCCCTGGAAGTAGAGGTGGATATCCACGGGGGGATGCCGCATTTTGATATCATCGGGCTGCCCGACCCCTCGGTCAAAGAGGCGCGGGAAAGGGTCCGCGCCGCAGTGCGCAACAGCGGCTTTAAATTTCCCTATGAACGGGTAACAGTCAACCTGGCCCCGGCCGACCTGAAAAAGGAAGGGCCGGCCTTCGATCTGGCCATCGCCATAGCGCTGCTCGCCGCCTCGCGGCAGATTCCCTACAACGATGCTTTGCGAAAAAGCGTCCTCGTAGGTGAACTTTCCCTGGATGGGACCCTGCGCCCTGTTCCCGGCACCCTGGCCATGGCCGCCGCCATCGCCGCCGGATCACAAGGGCTGCCTGAAAGCGTGTTTTATGTTCCGGCGGCAAACAGCGCCGAGGCGGCGCTGATCAAGGATGTGCCCGTCAAGGGTGTGCGCACCCTTAAGGAAGCGGCCAGACATTTCTGCGGCTTCACCTCTATCCCCACGGTGCAGCCACAGCTGGATGAGCTTCTCCGGCGGGAGCGGGCGCCGGGCCCCGACTTCAGCGAGGTTAAGGGCCAGGAGACGGCCAAGCGGGCGCTGGAGGTGGCCGCCGCCGGTTCGCATAATATTCTGCTCTATGGGCCGCCGGGCAGCGGAAAGACCATGCTCGCCCGCCGCCTGCCGGGGATTATGCCGGCGCCCTCCCTGGAAGAGATCCTGGAGATTACGCGCATTCACAGCATCGCCGGCCGGCTGCCCCCGGAGGATCCCCTCATCGTAGAGCGCCCTTTCCGCACCCCCCACCACGGCGCCTCCGCCGCCGGGATCATCGGCGGGGGCAAGGTACCCCGACCGGGTGAGGTGAGCCTGGCCCACCGCGGCGTCCTATTCTTTGATGAGCTGCCCGAATACAGCCGGGAGATCCTTGAAGCTTTGCGCCAGCCCCTTGAAGACAGAGTGGTCACGGTGACCCGGGTGGCGGCAACACTGAGCTACCCGGCTGATTTCATGTTCGTGGCCTCGGCCAATCCCTGCCCCTGCGGATTTTTAAACGACCCTTTCCACATGTGCCGCTGCAGCCCAGCGGTGGTGCAGCGTTACCGTTCGCGCCTCTCCGGACCGCTGCTCGACCGCATCGACATCCAGGTAGAGGTGCCCCGGATCAATTATGAGCAGCTCCAGGAAAGAGAGGGGGGCGAAAGTTCCGCCGCCATCCGCGAGCGGGTAGAGCGGGCCCGCACTCTGCAGTTGGACCGCTTTAAGGGGCAGACCATACTGACCAACGCCCAGATGCGCAGCCGCCACCTGACCAAATATTGCCCCCTGAAGAGCGAAGCCCGCAGCCTGCTGCAGCAAGCCTACCGCAGCCTGGGCCTTTCCATGCGCGCCCATGACCGCATCATCAAGGTGGCCCGCACCATCGCCGATCTGGACGGCGCAGAGACCGTCGAAGCGCCCCATGTAGCCGAGGCGATCCAGTACCGCAGCCTGGACCGGCAGGATTAATTCTTCCCGTAAAGTAGGAATCCCCCTTTCAGTGGAGAAAGTAAAATATAGATATTCGAGATATCTTTGGTTTTAATTCGTAGAGGTGCACATTTACCCGGACCCGGGTTGCGCCGGGCGCCGGCAGGGGGTGGCCGCATGAGCAGCGGGGCTAAGAAAAAGGATAAGATCTGGAAGGCTGATATTGTCCGCCGCCAAATGGTCCGGGGGCTTTTCTGGCGGCCTAAGCCTGCTGTCCCGGGAAAACAGAACATAGTGATCATCGATCCCATGCTTACGCCCCCGGAGAGCAATCTCATCATAAACCCCGCTTACTGCCTGGCCGATTACGTGATGCAGCTGGCCGACGTGAATATCGAGGTGATCCATTACCCCAAGGCCGGCACAGCCAGGGTGATGCAACACAGCCCCACCTGCGTGCTAATTTCCGGGCTCACCCCCGCCTGGACCAGATATGACCTGAAAACAATGGAACCGGTATTTGGCTTCCTGAAGGAAACCTCTCTGCCGGTCCTGGGCATCTGCGGCGGCCACCAGGTCATCGGCCGGGCCTTCGGGGTCCCGGTAGCGCCCATGGACGGCCGGGAGCTGGGCTACACCAGGGTGGAACTGCTCCAAGAAGATCCCCTTTTGGAAGGACTGGAGAGCCCCATCATTATATTTAACATGCACCACGAGGAGGTAAAGGGGCTGCCGGAGGGTTTTGATCTGTTGGGCTCGAGCGAAATCTGTCCCATTCAGATCTTCAGGCACCGCGAAAAAGAGATCTACGGGGTCCAGTTTCACCCAGAGCTTTCAGGGCGCAAACCCGACGGCAAGAAGCTGCTGCTGAATTTTCTTCGCCGGGCGGGAGTCGCCCTGCGCTGAGCGGACCCTTCGGGCGCCGGGAATAACTCAGGGCTTTCCACCGTTCCACCGGGTCCTGTCACAAAGTCCTGTCACAAATTTCAACACGCACAACAATAAACTGGTGTATTTTTACAGGTTGTGTTATACTACTACTTGCAGACAATTACAGCCCATAGATCATCCTCATAATATAAGTGGTTTGTTTGTTCTTTAAAAAATAGCAGGCAGGTGCGAGGATTGGTCCGCTTAAGTAAAACTAAACATAAAATTAATATCGAACCCCGGATGGCCGGGATAAAACAATATTTTATTGACGCCCCGGACGTTGCGGCGGCACTTCTTTTTGGATCTTACGGCACTCCATATCAGACCCTGCTCAGCGATGTAGACATTGCGGTACTGTTCAAGCCCGAAGAGCGAATTGACCTGGATCGCGAACTTTTAATGTCGGCAGATTTGAGCAGCATCGCCGGAGAGGAAGACATCAACCTGGTTGTCCTGAACAAGGTTCCGCTGACACTGCAGTTTGAAATATTGTTGACAGGCAAGGTCCTGGTAAAAAAAGATTTTTACCTGGAGGATTTCCATGAATATGTCTGCAAACGCCATGCCGACTACCGGATAGATTTTGATCAGTTTAAAAAAGATTATGATGCGGCCCTGGGGGAGGTGTACCTGCATGGTCAACGAGGATAAAATCAGGGACAAGATCCAGATCATCAAAGACAACATGGTCAAGCTCGAAGAGATTAAATCAAAAAGCATAGATGAATTCCTGGAAAGCCCCTTTTTGGCTGACGCCGCTATTCGCATTTTACAGGTTTCCATCGAAGCGATGCTCGATGTTTCACATCATCTGGTTTCCAGAAATCGTTTGGGTACACCTAAAACCTACCGCGAAACAATCGAAATACTGACCCGGGCCGGTATACTGCCCCAGGATAAACTGCCTGCCTTTATCATGATGGTCAAGTTCCGCAACCGGGCTGTCCATATGTACGACAGAATCGCTGACGAAGAAGTCTATCGCATTATCAGGGAAAACCTCCCCGACTTTGACGATTTTATCGGGGCCATCGTCAGCTATTTACAGAATCGCTGATCATGCCTTGATGAATGTAATTGTCATAATTGACAGCTCATTACCCTTCCTCTATCAGCCTGCTAAGCAGCAGATCTTCGACATTTCTTCTGCTGTCGATGACTGCAAGAACCCAAACCCTCTCCTTTTCAACTTTATAAATAATCCGCCATGGTTGGCGGATTATTTCCCGGTAACCCATAATGCCGTGATGTCTCAATTCGGG
>CAZQVX010000136.1:0-4641 GCA_964596845.1 uncultured Syntrophomonadaceae bacterium
CACCGAAGCCTCACCCAGAAAGACGTTCAGGACATCTCTGAATTCATCTGCCGGCGCCTTGATCGCGTAAGTCCGGCTAGGATCGAACCACTTGATGAAGTTCTCCGTAAAGGCAAAGATAGCATTGTTGGCCGCCATCTCCATGTAGTAGTGGGGGATCATCAAGCCCACATTCACCTGGCTCTGCGGAGAGAAATTCTGGTTCAGGCAAACAGGGAATTCATGGCGCGCCGGCAAGAAGGGGTTCTCATCATACTGGTTGTAATAAAGCGGGTTCGAATTTTCATCAGGGTCATTGATCCACCCTTTCATGTGCACCCGCAGATCGGGCCCGCCCCACTTGCTGGTCGAGGGCTCTTTGAAAAGGGGATCGGGGTAAACCCAGCCGTCGGGACGCCAGTTGGCATGGTAGTCCGAGGCGACAGGGATCTTATCCGTACCGCCCACCTGGGGGCCGCGCACCCACTGGTAGACCGGGTTGCTCGCCTGGACGTTCGGGTTCCAATCGGCGTCGGGCTTGTAAAGCGCGAAAGTATGGCCCCTTTTGTCCCGGTTGGTGGCAAAAGCGCCCTTTCCGTCCCCACCGTCATTCACGCCGATGAGAAAGAAGGGGTTGATCCCCTGCCAGGGCCAGCCGATAGAGATGATCCGGGCCTGGTGGAAGGTATGCTCCAGCAGGGCAACCAGATCGGCATCGCTCAGCAGATCGCCCGCCAGGCCGGCAACGGCGCCCCTGAAATCCGGAGCGGAGAGCACGCGGACCGCGGCATCGGAGAGAGCCTGTTCAAAACGGGAGTCATTTACCAGGCCCTGCGCGGCGGCCAGGTATTCGTCGAGCGCCGCGTCAGCCACCGCCATAAAGAGGGAGGCGGTGCGGTCATCGGCCAGCAGTTTGGCCACCGCGCCTGTAGCGGCCCCGGGGATAAATCCGGCCAGCTCGCCCAGCGCCTTTTCCGTGCGCGCATCCTCCAGCGCATCGGCAGGCAGATTGGCCAGGGGATCAAGAAGAGCATCAGTTCCGGCCCAGGCGACCCAACCCACCATCTCTAAAGGAAATGCGAGCATCTCGGTGACATCTTCAGTAGAAAGACCGAGGCTCTCGCTTGAGAAGCGATAGGTTCCCGCCGGGAAAAGCCCGGTAATAAGGTTGTTTACAGTGTTCGCTATACCAGCCGGGTTGATCAATCCACCTACATTGGGCAGTAGCCGGGTCAGCCCGGTGCGGACACTGTCGACCAGTCCAGGCGCCTTCTCTTCGGCGCTTTTCTGCTTAAGCGCCTCTGCGCCGGCAATTTCGGCATAGAACAGGTTGATCACCGAAAAGCGCTCCGCTGTCGCAAAATCGGATACGGCGCCGCGGTCCTTAACAAAGGAGGCCAGCCCTTCATTGACGAAGGCTGCTGTATCGCCCAGGGCGCCGGTGATCAGCGCCCAGACACGACGGATCTCAGCGGTCATGTCCTCGGGGGCGACATATTCCGCAAGGTGCCGCTCGGCAGGTTCGCTGTTCAGCGGAAAAATAGTGACCGCATTGAGCATTCTGTAAAGGAATGGGCCCAAGAGCTCCCTCAGGCCGCCGGTGGTTGCCTCCTTCACAAACTGCAGGTGATCGGACAGGTTTTCACGGACAGGCTGGGAACGTTTCTCCAGATCTTCCAGCAGGCCCTTCACCCACTCCTCCTCCTGCATCACTTCCATGAGCACCGCCTTTATAATAGCGATATCGCCGGTTTCAGCGGTAATTTTCTCCGGATCGGAGCCGCCCAGTTCCTGGTAGAACCGGCGCATCCGCTCTTCATTCTTCAGCATGGCCATGATGGCCTCTTTGCGCTCGTCAACCGCAGGGTCTTCTATGCGGTCGGCCAGCAAGTTCAGCAGACTGAAGGCGATATTGTAGCCCAGTTCATCGGCATTTTCCCGCAGGTAGGGCGAAAGGCTCTGCAGCGGCAGGCGAGAAGTAAGCCCCAGGAGGCGATCCACCAGGCCGCTCACTTTTTCATGGCTCACCAGGTCCGCCAGAGACAAAAGGGGAAACTCAACCGAGATATCCTCCAGCAGCCCGGCGAGATCGCCGTTCGCGTCCTCTTCCATGTAGGGGTAAAGAGCCTCCAGCATCTCAAAGAGCACGCCCATGACCTCTTCGCCCTGTCCGGCCAGCAGGAAGAGAAGATCGGAATTGAAATCGTGGAGGGCCTCGTTGAGCAGTTCGCTCAGGGCCCCTTCATAAGCGTCCATCAGCTCCCCGATGACCGCGCCCGCATCGACGCCGCCCAGGTATTCATCCAAAAGGAGCAGCAGGTCGAATTTCAGCGTGCCAGGAGGCGGGACAAATCTATCTTTACCGGCCCCGCAGGCAGGGCAGACCCAGTCCGGCGGCAGGTCGGCGAAGCCCGCATCCGCGTAAACATGGCTGCAATCCCGGCAAACCCAGACATCGGGCCACTCAGCGGCGGCGCTTTCAGAGAGCGCCGATGTGATATCGCCCAGGTAGGGAGCCTCTTCCCCGAAGTAGTTGCCCATGATCCGGCTCAGCTCTTCGGAATTCTGCCCCAGCACGAAGGATACACATTCAAAAAGGTGGGTCAGGTAAGGGCCCACTTCCCACTCCACGGCGACAAGGATGCGGTAGCCGTCTTTGTAAGTTTTGGCTCCCAGGCCCAGGCCGTCGGCATAGCCGTCCACCCCGGCCGCCACTTCCTTGAGGATCTGTGCGGTGATCCCGCTCATATCCCCCATGATCTCATCCAGGATTGCGTAGACATCGCTCAGGGCAGCCTCGCTGAAGAGTTCATCGGCGAGCCGGCCCAGCGCCGCCTGGAGCACCACATTGTCCTGGACGTTATTCAAGAAATAACCCAGAAGCCCCGGGTAGTTTTCAGGGTCATTGGGATCGCCCGCCAGGGGGCGCAGGAACAGTTTGTTTAATGATTCAAGGGCATATTTAAACTGGGGGTCACCGGGATAATTTGCCGGATCAGCGGGGTCGCCCAACAGTCTTTTGCTGTACTCATCGGGCAGCGCCTGAACCATGTCCAGGATATTTTCTATGGCCCCGGCGATACGGGGGTCTTCCAGCAGATCGTCAAAGACGGTCAGATAGGGGGCCATCAGCAAATCTTTTATCTCCGCCGCAAAGCCGGCAAGGGTCTTCTGTACCTTTTTATCTTCGATGCTGCTTAAAACCTGGTCTGCATAACGGCTTAACATCTGGATTACATCGAAGATAAAAGCATTGGCCTGTTTATCCTGCAGCAAGTCCAGAATGGCCTTGTTCAAAAATGAGGCAAACCGTTCATTTTTCAGCAGTTTCTCCACGTCGCCGGCCAGCTGCTCGACAAAGGAAAGCGCTTCCTCGCTTTTTAAACTGTCAGCGATGGCCTCCCCGAGAATTTCAGTGAGACGCGCATCACGTAAAAGCATGACGATGATCGTCTCAGAATCCAGGTTAAAGAGGCTCTCATCTTCGGAGATCTCTGTGAGGACCTCACCGATGATTTCCTTGAGGCGCTCATCCTTGAGCAGGCCGCTGAAATAACCGCCGAGCGTCTGCAGGAGCGGGTCAAAAAGACCCTGGTCCACCATATCACCCAGTTCGTCTCCGGTCTCCTCCGCGGCGCTCAGGTCCCCGCCGCCGAACAGGGAGCCGAAGTAGCCGGCTGTTTTCTGGAAAAACCCTTGATCGGGCGCCTCCCCGGCGGCATAGGCTACCGTTCCCACAATGGGATTGGCGGCCAACAGGAGCGCCAGGACAAAAGCTACAAGACGCTTGTACTTATGTAGAATCATTGCCCGTTAAAACCCCCTTGTAACCAGAATGTTGGATCATACCGAAAGAATCTGAACACCCTAACTAAAAAAAATTTAACAAGAACTAACGACAAAACTGATAAATCTGCAGCATCCCAAACCTGATTATCGTACAAAAAAACCAGAATACGGGTGTTATTAAAAACTTATTCTACACGTTGCAAATTTATCCTGCCAATGGTCGCTATATTTTGAAACTTTTCGCAGATGCGGTTTATGCCGGGCGTCCTACCCGCCGGTATGTTTGTCCCGCGACCAGACTCCCGTAAGCGTTGTGCCGTCAATCCCGATCAGCGCGCCCCGCCCGTGCCGCCTGCCGTCCCGGAACTCTCCCTCATAAATATCGCCATTAGGCCAGGTATAGGTCCCCAAACCTTCCATCCGATCCTCTTTCCATTCGCCGGTGTAGATCCTGCCGTCGGCCCCGGTGATGGTTCCCCGGCCTTCTTTCAACCCTTTAACCCATTCACCTTCATACCTGGTTCCGTCAGGCCAGGTGTAGATACCCTGCCCGTGGATCCTGCCGCCTTTCCACTCGCCGCTGTAGTTCTTGCCGTCAACGCTGGTGATTGTGCCGGATCCCTCCTTTAAACCGTTTTGCCAGGCCCCTTCATAGACGGTACCGTCGGGCCAGGAAAACTTACCCTGTCCGTGCTGCTGGCCCCCGGAAAATTCTCCCTCGTAGCGGGAGCCGTTATCATAAGTGTAGACCCCTGTACCGTGATAGACGCCGTCCTCCCACTCACCCTCGTACCGGGCGCCGTCGCGCCAGATGTAGGCGCCCCGGCCGTGCGGCTTGTTTTTTCGCAGCTCACCTTTGTACATCGTCTTGTC
>CAZQVX010000137.1:0-4617 GCA_964596845.1 uncultured Syntrophomonadaceae bacterium
TGTAAAGTATTATTGCAGGGAAAGGAATATTACTCTTTTTTATGGGTAAAATATCCACCAATATATTTCAGGAGGTGGCATCACAGTGGAGGTAACAAGTCTTCGCCCCGCGAGGCTGAGTGAAGAAGCCCTGCAGATCCTGCGGGATGCCGAGTCATCTATTAACCGCTCTATCGGCGCAGGAAAGGATCCGGCTGCAGAGGTTTTTCTGATCGCCTTAAACAGCAACCAGTAAAAACCCGGCTTTTCCCTAATTGGAAGTTAACAATATCCCCATATTATTGTTAACTTCTAATTTTAAATGCTTGTGCCCGATGAAAAATTTGTTGACTTGTTTACTAAAATGACCAGTCTTTCACCTAACCGGGTAACATTTATGGATGAAGATTGTATTATTATGAAATTATTCCTTGTGAAAAAAAGGTATTCATTTTATAATGTCGAATACGCTTTATTACCATCTTTTTTTGGGGTGAACATAATTGAAACGACAAAAGAAAGCAGAAACGAACCTCAATCGGGAGATCGAAACGTTAAGAGAACAGCTTTACAGGCAAAAAGACATCACCCACAGGGATACCCTGAAGCTGAGTGCTGAACTGGATCTGCTCATCCTTGAGGCAATGAAAAAATATTAGTGTACTTAAGGTGCCTGGCATCTTAAGTACACTAACCAGGGTTTTGGAGTTTCAGGGGGACGCGGTAGTCGCCTGTGCGGCGCGTCAGCTTGAGCTGGTCGAAATGCTCCAGCAGGGGCTGCATGACCTTCCGCGAACTGCCGGTGAGGTCCCTGAACTGAGCCAGGGTCAATGTTTCCGCAGCAGCAAAATGGCGGCGCAGCAGCTCCAGCGCAGCATCGTACGCCTCCCGGTGAAAGTAGAGTTCATCATTTATTTTAACCAGCCGGCCGCTGTTGACCAGGTAGCTGTAGTAATCGTCCTGCCGGCGGCTCTCGATTCCCGCCCGGGCCGGCGCCTCCCTGGCTGCCGGCGGTTGAAAAGAAGCAGCAGCGTAGATCTCGCTTAACTGCTGGAGCTGCGCCTGCTCCCGGTCTGAGGGCTGGGGTGAAAACCCCTCCCGGCTGATCAGTTCTCCCCGAAGCGCTATCTGCCGCTGCTCCTGCAGCCGCGCCAGCAGTATGTCATACTCACGCAAGTTCAGAGCCCCGGGCAGGGCCGCCTTCAACTCCGCCCTGGAGATCCCGGGCAGCAGGGGATGCCGGCTGTGATACTCTTCCAGCCTGTGCCGCAGCAGCTTCTCCCATTCGCCCAGAATTTTTTGCGAAAGGTAGTTCTCCCCCAGTTTGACCAGAGTTCCCCTGGCGGTCAAGCTCTCCAGGGCAGCCCGCAACTTCTTCTCATCCAGCCGGGCTTCCCGGGCCAGGCGGGCCGGATCGGCGATGATTATCTCCTCGAGTTTGCGCAAAATAAAGGCTTCATCCCCCCCTGCCGCCGGCTCTCGCTCCAGCTCCTCCAGGTGGGCAAAAGAGGCCCGGCGAAAACGACGGTGCCTCGAAGGCGCGGGGTCAAGCACCCGACCGCCTCCGATGGTGGTCATAGGCGAATAGGAACGGATAATAAAGCGGTCCGCCCGGTCCGCCACCAGGGGATGATGCAGGCGGCACTGGACCATGGCGCTCTCACCCGGCAGCAGCTCTTCACGGTCCAGCAGCAGCAGCCGCGCTACCACACGCGCGGTCCCCAAAAAAAGATGAACCGGATCGAGGTTTTTCAGTGGGCGGGGGGCGCCGGGCAGCAGCGTCAGCGAGGCGTCGAGCAGCCCGGTTGTTTCATAGTAGCCGGGAGTGGCGATGACACTGCCGCGCCGGACCTCTGACTTTTCAACGCCGGCCAGGTTTAAGGCGGCCCGCTGACCGGCCGCGGCTCTTTTGAGATCATGATCGTGGACCTGGATATTGCGCACACGGGCTTCCAAACCCGGGGGGACTATTTCAACCCTGTCGCCAACCTGCACACTACCCCGGAAAAGCGTCCCGGTGATCACGGTGCCGAAGCCGGCGATGGTAAAAGCGCGGTCCACCGGCAGCCGCAGCGGTCCCGCGGCATCGCGGGGGGGAAGGTCGCGGGTCATGGAGGCGATAAGCTCTTTCAACCCGGCAATGCCCTCGCCGGTAAAGGCAGAAACGGCACAAACCGGCGCTTCCTCCAGAAATGTCCCTTTGAGTTCAGCGGCAACGTCCTCCGCAACGAGCTCCCGCCATTCAGCGTCGACCAGGTCGATCTTGGTAATCACAACGACCCCCTGCCTCACTCCCAGCAGCTGCAGTATCTGCAGGTGCTCCCTCGTCTGCGGCATCACCCCTTCGGCGGCATCGACGACCAAAAGGACCAGATCCATGCCGGCGGCTCCGGCGAGCATGTTGTGAATAAAACGCTCATGCCCGGGGACATCCACAACCCCGGCCAGGCGCCCGCCTGGAATCTTAAGGGGAGCAAAACCGAGATCTATGGAGATACCCCGCTTCTTCTCTTCGCGAAGGCGGTCAGTGTCGACCCCTGTCAGCGCCTTGATTAACACGGTTTTGCCGTGATCCACATGTCCGGCAGTCCCCACGATGAGGTGCTCCAAAACGATCCGCCTTTCGGTTAGTATTGGACAAACACTTCATAGCAGGCGAACAGAGTTCGCCTCTACAACTTGGACCGACCCCCGGGCGAACTCAGTCTGCCCTCCCCTGGGACGATCCAACCTCAGCCAGGGCCGCGATCAGGGCCTTCAGCAGCGACTCCTCCTGCTCCGGCTCCACGGTGCGCAGATCGATGAGCAGCCGCTCCTGCTGCAGACGCAAAATCACCGGCGGGCAGCCGCAGCGCAGGCGCCCCGCCGGCACAGCGGGATCCACCTGCGAAATCTGTAAAGAGAGTAAGACGGTGGGCAGTTCAGCCATGGGCAGGGCTCCACCGCCAACCCGGGAGCTTCCGTTCAACAGCTCTATCTCTACCCCGGTAAGACAGCTTCTCAAGCGGGCGGCCAGGGCTTCGGCACGCTCCCGCAGCCGGGAAAGAGGCGCCGTCAGCGCCCGCCAGACAGGGATCTCCCGCACCGCTTTCTCTTCATCAAGGTAAAGGCGCAGGGTGGCCTCCAGCGCCGCGACCGTAAGTTTGTCCACACGCAGCACCCGGGCCAGCTGGTTGCTGCGGATCATTTCAATGAGTTCGCGCCGCCCCACAATTATCCCCGCCTGGGGCCCTCCAAGCATCTTGTCCCCGCTGAAAGTGACGAGATCCATTCCGGCGGCGATGCTTTCCTGCACCCGGGGCTCCGGGGGAAGTCCGTACCTGGTTATATCGAGAAGCACCCCGCTGCCCAGATCCTCTATGGCCGGCAGGTTATGCGCATGCGCCAGGGCCGCGATGCCGGCGGCATCTACTGAAGCGGTAAAGCCGATCTGGTGAAAGTTGCTGGTATGCACTTTCATCAGGGCGGCGGTATTCTCCGTGATCGCCGCCTCATAATCGCGCCGGTAAGTCTTGTTGGTGGTCCCCACCTCGACCAGGCGGACACCGCCGGCGGCCATGACCTCGGGAAGACGAAAAGATCCGCCTATCTCCACCAGCTCTCCCCGCGAAACGATCACTTCTTTACCGGCGGCACAGCTGTTGAGGAGCAAAAAGACCGCAGCAGCATTGTTGTTCACCACCACCGCCGCTTCAGCCCCCGTCAGTTCGCAGAGCAGATTCTCCAGGTGGGCCTGCCGCGAACCGCGGGCGCCCTCGGGCAGGTCTATCTCGAGGTTGCAGTAGCGCTCAAGCACTTCCGTTACCGCTTTCGCCGCCTCAGGCGCCAGGGGCGCTCTCCCCAGGTTGGTATGAAGCACGATCCCGGTGGCATTGATGACGGGGCAGAGGCTGGGCCGGGCCTGGTTTTGGGCCAGCAGGGCCGCCTCCTGCGCCAGGCGAGCCGGGGAAAGATCGAGTGCTGTGCCCGGGGCAAAACCGCTGTCACCAACCGAACATATTTTTTCCCGGTAGCCCTGCAGGGTCTCCTGAACCGCCGCCAAAACCAGGCGGCGCGGCAGCCGCTCTAAAAGTTCAACAACAACCGGCTCCCTGAGCAGACGGTCAACTGCCGGCAGATCACGAAGATAGGGATTTAAATCAGCCATGGGCAAACCTCGCTTCCAAGAACAATCCTTAGCAAATTATAGCATACAAGAGGCAAGAAGGCAGAACAAGATGCAGGAAGACAGAAACAGGAAGCAGGAGGAACAGAACAAGAGAAAAAGAACAAGAAGGCAGAACAAGATGCAGGAAGACAGAAACAGGTAGCAGGAGGAACAGAACAAGAGAAAAAGAGCAAGAAGAAAGAACAAGGAGAGGAGAAAGAAGAAGCAGGCGGCAGGGAAACCCTGCCGCCCCGTCATTGAGACCCGGGTGATGGCCTAGGTGTATATTTTACGGCGCCTGCAGCAGGCTGACAGGATCATCCCGCCCAGGAGCAAGAGGGTGAGAACCGATAACTCCGCTGTACGGCCATGCCCGTAAGTTGCAGGCAGCTGCGGTTCCGGTTCCTCAACAGGGATCCACCTGGCGTAAAGGGTTATATCTTCCGTGATTTCATCGTTTTCAAAATCCCAGGCATTTATACATGCCGCTT
>CAZQVX010000138.1:0-1504 GCA_964596845.1 uncultured Syntrophomonadaceae bacterium
CGGCTCTCGAAAGAGCGCGCCTGGCCAACCGCAGTGGTAACTGCTTATGGGCAGGTCCCAGCAAGTGTTTAGGCCCCAAAAACACTCGGCTGGAAATAATCTTGTGCGGGGTCTTGACACGCACTACCATATCAGGCGCGGGGTTCCACCCCCGCCCGTGCCCCTACGTTTCCTAGAGCCCGATCTGCTCCGGGTAAGGGCTCTCTCGCGCCGCCGACCAGACCCTGTTGATATAGGGTAGCGCAAAGTAGTTCTGCAGCAGGTGCACCCAGAAAGCGCCCCGCTCGTTGAGCACGATCTGCTCCCCTTCATCCCCGGCCATATTTAGAGCGAATAGAATCCGCAGCAGCAGCTGAAGCTCCCGGTTGTCTTCGCCGAAAAGTGTGTAAAGCTGCTCCTTGGGGATAGCGGTGTCGTAGAGCCGCCAGTAAAGCCAGTAATATAAGCCCATCGTTTCGGTAAAGTCCATGCGCAGGGCTGCCGGCAGCCTCCCTTCCGCACAGATCCTGATATATTCATTAACGGAAAAAGTGTTCAAATAAAAAATCCCGGGTACATATGAACCTGCGCCCGCTCCCAGGCCGATGTATCGCTCCCTGGTGACGGAAGAATAACGCGGCGCCTCCCCCCGTAAAAATCCCCAGACCGAGACCCGCCGGAAGCCGTGCCCTAAAAAAAAGTCATGGATGGTCCGGTACATCTTCCGCCTCACCATCAGGTTCGGCATCTTGACCCTTTTTAATTTGCGGTAGCGGCCCACGGTGGAATAGGGAAAGGAGAAAAGCGGGTAGGTGGTGACCTGGTCCACGCCGCTGTGGAGAGCCTTCTTCAGGTCTTCTTCCAGATCTGCCGGGGTCTGCCCCGGCAGGGTGAACATAAGGTCAAGATTGACCGATTTGAAACCGGCGCTCAGCACCAGCGTGAGCGCGCGCTCCAGGACGGCTGCATCATAGTTTCGGCCGAGCAGTTTCAAGAAACGATTATCAAAGCTCTGCCCGCCCAGGCTGAGCAGGTTAATCCCGGCCTGGAGCAGTTTGCCCACCTTCTCCTCGTCCAGATCCCCCGGATTGGTCTCCACGCAGATATCACCGGTAACGCGGAACCTTTCCCGGATCCGGTCCAAAACAACCCCCAGTTCATCGGTGAGGTTGGTGGGGGTGCCGCCGCCGATATAGATGGATGTTATCTCCATCGGGCCCATGCGGCTGTAGTAGCGCTCCACCTCCGCCAAGAGGGCCTCAAGATAGGGTCCGGCCAGCTCTTGCTTGTAGCTGATCTTGTTGTAGGGGCAGTAGGGGCAAAGGTTTTTACAGAAGGGGATATGGATGTAGAGGCCTGTTTTTTGCACGGGCTCCAGTTCGATATTCTGCACCGCTCTGAAGGTAAAATCTTGTGCGGGGCCGACCAGGCGGCGCCTGATTATCTTTGTGGCCAGATCTGTGAGCATGCATTTTCACCTGTTCATAAGAAGTATACCGTTAAGTTGCAGTATTCTGTCACTGGC
>CAZQVX010000138.1:1604-4603 GCA_964596845.1 uncultured Syntrophomonadaceae bacterium
CTCGCCGGTAAGCATGAAAAGAAAAGGAGCGTTCATCATGGCGACCATATTTATTTCCAGGGAAATACCCGAAGAAGGGCTTAATTTGTTGAAAGAGAGGCACAGATTGAAGATTCACCAGGCCGGCAGGCCTGTAACGCGGCGGGAGATGCATGAGGGTCTCATGGGAACCGACGCCCTGCTCTGCATGCTTACCGACAGGGTTGACGGTGAGGTGGTTCGGGTGGCGCCCGGCCTAAAAGTAGTGGCCAACATGGCCGTAGGGGTAGACAATATCGATATTGAGGCCTGCAGCGATAGAGGTATTGTGGTCACCAATACTCCCGGGGCGCTGACCGAGGCGACGGCAGATCTAACCTGGGCGTTGCTCCTGGCTGCGGCCAGGCGCATAGTCGAGGGAGATCGTTTTGTCCGGGCCGGCAAATTCAACGGATGGGGGCCGCTTCTTTTCGTGGGAGGAGATCTTTATGGAAAAACCCTGGGGGTCATCGGTATGGGGCGCATCGGCCGGGCGGTAGCCCGGCGCGGCGCCGGCTTTGGCATGCATATAGCATACTGCCAGCGGGAAAGGCTGCCCCTGGAGGTGGAAAATGAGCTCAACGCCTTCTACCTGCCCCTGGATGAAGTTGTCCGCAGGGCCGATTATCTGACCCTTCACCTGCCTTACTATCCCGAAGTGCATCACCTGATGAATGGGAAGAGGCTTGCCCTGATGAAGCCCACCGCTTATCTCATCAATACGGCCAGGGGGGCGCACATCGACGAGCAAGCCCTGGTGGAACATCTCAAGGCGGGTCAAATAGCCGGTGCAGCCCTGGATGTCTACGAGAAAGAGCCTGCGTTAACCCCCGGCCTGACCGAACTGGACAATGTGGTCTTAGCCCCGCACACGGGGAGCGCAAACAGCAGCTCGCGCCGGATTATGGCGGTAATGGCGGCAGAAAGCATTGCGGCGGTGCTGGAGGGGCGTAAGCCGGAACAGGCGGTGAACCCTGATGTGTTTCCCAAATTAGGCTTGAAGGGCTGAAGGCCTGACCCTCCGGCGGCGGTCCTGCCCCGCTGCCTTTGCTCTCTATTTGTTGACATCCTGCTTCCAGGCAATATAATTACTTCAGAGGGATCGCCCCCGGCAGCCGCTCCGGGTTTTTGCCTGTAATGCAGCAGGCGCCCCGCGGCGGGGCCGGGAAGGCTTCCCCGAATCCCGAATTCAAGACAGCGGAAGGGGGCATGCTGCATGTCCAAAATAGTCCACACCGACGAAGCGCCCGCGGCCATCGGGCCCTACTCTCAAGGTATTTGCACGGCAAACCTGCTCTTTACTTCAGGCCAGATCCCCATCCACCCGCAGACCGGCGAGATTCCCTGTGGGATCGAAGCGCAAGCGGTGCAGGTGATGGAAAACTTAAAGGCGGTGGCTGAGGCGGCGGGCACCGGTCTTGAAAGGGTGGTTAAAACTACCTGTTTTTTAAGCGATATGTCCGACTTTGATCAGTTCAATGCTGTGTACACCCGCTATTTTCCCCAAAAGCCGGCGCGCAGCTGCGTTGCTGTCAAAGGGCTGCCCAAAGGGGTCGGTGTTGAAGTCGAGGCGATCATCGAAATATAATTGAATTGTAGAGGAGGAGAACAATGAAAAAAACAGACCTGCTGGTAATCGGCGGCAGCGCAGGCGGAATCCTGACTGCCACAATGGCCCGGAAAGCTTACGGGGAAGATGTGGACATTACACTGGTCCGTGAAACCGAGACGGTTATGGTCCCCTGTGGGATTCCTTATATTTTTGGCACCCTGCATGATCTGAAGAAAAATAGAATACCTGACGCCGGGCTCACCAATGCCAACGTGAATCTGGTCATCGACAGTGTGCTCAAAATAGAGAGGGAGCAGAAAAAAGTGACCACCAGGGATCATGGGGAGATCGGCTACAAGAAGCTGGTTATCGCCACCGGTTCCCTTCCCATCATCCCCACATTTATTCCGGGTTATGACCTGAAAAACGTCTACCCTATCATCAAAGGCGAAGACTATCTCCAGGAAATCTATAACAAACTGGAGACGGCCCGGAATGTTGCCGTGATCGGTGGGGGCTTCATCGGCGTAGAATTCGCGGAGCAGATCAAGTTGATGGGCAAGGATGTTACGCTTATCGAGATGGCCGACGCCCTGTTGTGGCAGGCCTTCGACAAGCAATACACCGATGATATCGCCGCCCTTTTGAGCAGCAACGGCGTCCAGGTGCTGACCAGCACCAGGGTGAAGCAGATCCTGGGCGATAAATCCGCAGAGGCCATCGAACTGGAAGACGGGCGGACCATCCCCGCAGACCTGGTCATCCTGGGGTTGGGCATGAAGCCCAACGGAGCTCTGGGTAAGGAGTGCGGTCTGGATGTAAACGCCAAGGGCGCCATCATGGTCGATCAGTATATGCGTACGAGCGATCCCGATATATTTGCCGTGGGCGATTGCGCGGAGAAGAAATGCTTTTTTACCGGCAAGGATGTCCCCCTGCTGCTGGCCTCAACGGCGGCGATGGAGGCCAAGATTGCCGGCAGTAACGCCTTCCAGCTAAGGCTCATCCGTGCTAACAAGGGTACCATCAGCACCTTTTCCACCAAGATATTCGGAAAAACCTTTGCCGCCGCCGGGCTCACAGAGGCCAGGGCCAGGCAGGAGGGCTACTGCCTCATGGTCGGCGAGTTCAAGACTATGGACCGTCATCCCGGCTCGCTGCCCGACGCGCAGGAGGTCAATATCAAAATGATCTTCTCTAAGTGCTCTGGCATCATCTTAGGAGCCCAGATCTCCGGCGGGAACACCGTTGCCGAGATCATCAACATCTTGAGCCTGGCAATTCTCAAAGATATCACTGCCACCGAGCTCAACACTTTTCAGACGGCGACGCATCCGTTGGTTTCACCGTCGCCCATCGCCTACCCCATAAATGCGGCGGCGATGAATGCAATTGCCACCAACTGCAACCATCTTAATGAGGGCTTTGT
>CAZQVX010000139.1:0-4600 GCA_964596845.1 uncultured Syntrophomonadaceae bacterium
CTGGGGGCGCCCAGCGGCGAGATGGAAAACTTGTAGATTCCGCTGGAGAAGGGAAAATTATTATAGCAGTAGTCAATGCCCTGGGGCAGTTTAACCGTCGTTTTCTCTTCAGGCAGCCACATGCGGTAATCCCGCACATCGGTCCACCGAAACTCAAAGCGAGTTTCTTTACCGGTGCTGATGGCCAGCTGGCGGGCCAGGCGCATATCGGTGGCCAGGCGCCAGGCGGCTCCCTCGAGGCGCCACCTTTCGTTCATGCCGTTTATCGCCGGGATGGCCACACCCAGCATGATCGCCATGATGGCCACGACGACGAGCAGCTCAATAAGAGTGAAACCTGCGCGCGTAAGCGCCGGTTCAGGGTTTAGCCTTCGTTCAAGCTCTGCCTTTGGCCCTTGCCGCAACCCCATGCCTGACACCGGTACCGGCTCAAGCCCCCGGCCCAGCACAACCCCCGGCCCCGGGTTTAGAGATCGTTCAGGCTCTGTCTTCGGACATTGCCCTTGCCCCGGGCTCGGACATCCTTCGTGCTCCGGGTTCAGCCATAGCCGCAACTCCGGATTTGGCTCCGGCGCCGATAGCGGCTTAAACCCTCGTCCAAGCACTACCCCCGGCCACTGTTTCGGAGTCCGCTCCGCTTCTGCACTTAGCCATAGCCGCAGCATCAAGCCCGACCCCGCCGCCGGCGGCTCAAGCCTTCGCCCCGGCACTGCGCCAGCCCCAGACTCAGGCGCCGCCGTGCGGGACAGCGCGGCAGCGCCGTTCGCGCTGTTTATCCCTGATCCAGGTCCTGATCCTGCTCCGGCTCGCCGCCCTCGTCCTGATTTTGATCCCCATCCGACCCCACCTTGTCAGCCCGCCCTTCCGGGTTAAAGATAAGGTTAAAGTTAACGCTCATCCGGTAGGCTTCTTCGCTTTTTTCTATGCCGGCCCGTTCAGTAAGAGTCATATGAGTAAACTGTTCCAGATCCTCCAGCAACTGCAGCAGTTCATCGGAGGCGCCCTCAACCCACAGATCAATAGGCACATAGCGGTAGCCCTCAAGACTCTGATACTCGCCGGCGTTAAAGGTCTTTATCTTTGCCTTGGAGGAGCCCACGAGCTTCTCGAGCGCCCCCAGCACCTTCGGCAGGTCGCCCGCGGCGGGGATCCGGGCGCGCAGCTCGGCCTCTTGCTCGCTGATCTCCTTCCACCTCTGCTCAATCTGAGGTTTCTCGGCCAATTTTTGGTTCAGCGCATCAATATCCTGCTCCAGCTGATCCCTGGCCTCACGCAGCGCGCCAACCTCGGCCAGGCCGGGCTTTAAAAAGAAAAACCAGTTCAAAAGCCCGATCACAACTACTCCAAGCACCACCAGAAGCGCAGTGGTCATATTCTTTGGTTTTGCTTTTTTAACCGCCACGGTTACTGCCCACCTCCGCCCGACAGGATCAGTTCAAGGACGTAGTCAATCCGTTTGTCCTCTACAAAGGTCATGTTTTTGTAGACCGCTGCGCCGAAGATATCTTCTTCTTCCAGGGCCTGCATGAAGAGGGCAACCTGGCGCATCGTTTCGCTGTTGCCCGACACCCGGATCAGCTCGCTGTTCGAAGACTCCAGAGAGGTCGTGCGCAGCCCCGAGCCTTTGGCGATGTCGTTAATCTTTCCGAAATAGGCGGCGCGGGAGAAGACACCTTTCAGCAGATTGCCCGACAGCCTCTCCCGGTTCTCCAGATCGCGAATCATCGCCTCCATCTCTTCCACCGGCGCCACTTTGGCCTGCAAAGAGGTTTTTTCTTGCGTCAGGTAGTTGTTAGCCACGGTGAGCTGCATCTGATATAGGTAGACGAAAAGTGAACCGCCTATAAAGAGCACCACCAGCAAAATCACCGCCAGAGCTCTGAGCAGCCGGGGCCAGTAGAATTCCCGGTTTACCGCAAATTCGCGCGTGCGCAGGTTGATCTCAGTTTTCATCTAAGCCACCCCCTCAACGCCAGTCCGGCGGCTACATTTAGAAGATGCCCGTCCCGCTCCAGATCGCGCTGGATAAACCTGTTGTTGGCGCGAATAAAGTTGAAGGGGTTTAAGAGCTTCGGCTCAACTTTAAGCTCGAAGCCCAGGAATGTGGGCAGCCTCACAATGGTGGCGCCGCCGCCGCAGATAAACATAGTTTTGATCTCTTTACTGTCATGCTCCACGTTGTAGAGGTAAAACTGCAGAGAGCGGCGGATCTGGTTGACCAGTTCGTCGGCGATCTCCTGGACCCCTTCGAGGACGAAGGGCTCTTCGCCGTAGAGCAGTTCTCGCGCCTCTTCAAAGCTCACCTGGTGCTGATCGGAGATCTGCCGGCAGAAGCGGTTCACCCCCACATTTAAGGTCCGGGCGAAGCTGAAGCCGCCCTGGTCGAAGACGACAAGGTTGGAGCTTTCAGCGCCGATATCTAAAAGCATGAGCGCCTCTTCGCCGGTCCCGGCAAATTCGGGGTAGAGAAAGGGCAGAACCCGCTGCAGCGAGAAAGACTCTATCTCGATGATATCAGGGTAGAGCCCCGCCTTCATGACCACGCCTAAGTAATCGTTGACTACATCCTTGGGCGCCGCCACCACCGCCAGATCGAGAAGTTCATTGCCCTCTACGGTGCGCTCGCCCATCACGATGTAGTCCATGACCGCCTCTTCCAAGGGGATCATGATCCTTTTTTCCGCCTCAAAGCGCATGGCCGCCGGTATCTCACGCGGCGCCAGTTTGGGCAGCTGAAGATGGCGCAGGATTACCGCCTGACTGCCGATGCAGAGGTTGCACTTGTTCTTGCGAAAGCGCAGCTTTTTCACCATCCAGCTGAGCCTCTCAGTAAGAATATCCGGTTCGACGATCCGGCCTGCGGTGATCACCCCCGGGGGGAGATCGAGAACCCCGAACTGGTGCAGGCCGATCTCTTGCTTTTCCTGTTTCAGCTGGATCAGTTTAACCTGGGAGGAGCCCAGATCGAGCCCGATGCCCGAATAGCGCCGGCGAAAGCGCATGGGCGCCGTCGGAATATTGACCCGTATCTCCTCCGCTAGAGCCGCCACGGATTGATCCATTCTTCTATCACCACTCCTCCACTGCCAGAATTGTTTTCCCATACACCGCCTGCCTCCGGGGCTTCGTCACAGGAAGGGTTCTCTTCAACCCCGGCGATGATCGCCATAACCATGATCCGCCCCTTCAGCCGGCCTGTCGAGATGACCAGATGCCGCCCCCCCGCCAGCCGCTGCGGGAGGCGCTTGTAGTAAGGGTGCTGCAGAGGCAGTCCCGGTTCACCCACAATCTCGGTGCTGTAGCTCCCGCCGCCCAGGCTGCCGGTAATCGGCGCCCCGCTTAAATCGCCGGCGCAGCCCAGCAGCGCCACCCCCGCCTCGATGCCCGCCTCGGTGATGTAGTAAAGCTTTAAGTCCTGCTCCTGGTTCTGCGCAATGGCGCTCTCCGTCAGGGTGACGATGAGAAGCGCGCTCCCTATAATGAGCAGCGCCGCCGTCACCATTAAGACCAGAACCAGGATGGAGCCCGCGCCGCTTTTGCCTTGATGCCCCTTCACCCGGCCCCCTCCTGCAGATCAGGGCGGCGTGACCCCTTCAGAAAGGTTGCGCGGCTGAACACTGCTGCTCAAGGTAAAGCTGTCGCCGGCGCCGCCGGCGGTGACGGTAAAATTTACGTTATTTGATGTATCTAGAGAAAAGCGAACC
The DNA here is from genome assembly GCA_964596845.1 of uncultured Syntrophomonadaceae bacterium. Lineage (GTDB taxonomy): Bacteria > Bacillota > Dethiobacteria > DTU022 > DTU022 > JAAZIN01. Next base: position 3,705 of record CAZQVX010000139.1, read on the forward strand.
TCCCTTATCCCCAGCGCCACCACGTTATAGGCGTAACCCTTTTTGTTGCGAATCTCCTCCATAATCAGCTGCGACCCCGCCACAGTGAAGCACCGGTAATAGTCCGGGCTGTCCGGCGAGAGGTCGCCTTTGAGCTTGTAGCGAATCTCGCCCACCCGGGGCAGGTTCACCCAGCGGGCGAAGCGCAGTTCGCGGTCAATCATCTCCGCGGCGGCGCGGGCGTTCTGCTGGAGATCCATCCGGGCGACGTCCCTCTGCCAGGTGCGGACGCCGCAGTAGTAAAAGTTTAAGATTGCGGCGGCCATCAGGCCGGTGAGCGCCAGCGCCAGGAGCAGCTCCACCAGGGTGAGCCCGCGCTCAGAGAGAGGGTAAAATCTTACCCGCATCAATCGCCCTCTATCTCTTTCCCCAGATTCCTCAAAATTCCTGCACGTTTGACACCTTTTGTCACGCTGAGCAACGCTTACAAGCGAGATTCTTCGCTGCGCTCAGAATGACAATTTTAGATACGCTGCACCCAAGCCTCTTTACTGTCGTCCTGAGCGAAGCGAAGGATCTATGTTCTAAGATCAGGCTGCACAGCTTCAGCGCCGGGCGAGGCGGCTTTCGAGCTGCACGGCGCGCATATTTTCAAGTTCAGGCCAGCTGACCTCGACGACTATAGATATAAGGGGCGCGCTGCCGGGTTCCTCCGGCAGAGGCGCCTCTGTCAGGCACAGAGTGGTCTCCCGACGGTAAAGGTCTGTGCCGCCTGCAGGCTCCTCGATTTCGACATATGCGCCCTCTGCGCTTGCGCCGATGCTCTCCAGGTAACTGCCGTAGCCGGCGGCCTTGATCGCCTCCATCTTGTCGCGGCAGAGGTTCAAGGCGGCGGTGCGCCGCCCCGCCCTGAGCAT
>CAZQVX010000140.1:0-4560 GCA_964596845.1 uncultured Syntrophomonadaceae bacterium
AGTCGCGGCGGCAGTAGCAATACTTAATACAAACCCGGGGGTGCAGGTAAACGATCCGCCCGGTGAAGGGGCTCCGGCCGAGCAGGTTCTGATCACAGCATTGGGGTCCGAAACGCTAAAGCTTACAGGTCAACTGGCGGCCCTGGGGCACCGCCCTGCCGGTTCGGAGGCCAACCGCCGGGAAATCGATATTTTATGTCACTGGCTTGAACAGGCCGGGCTGGAAGTTAACCGCGAACCGGTCGCGGTTCCTCCCGTCAGGAGCCTGGGGCAGGGCTCAAAGCTAGAGGTGGGCGGCGCCCCGGTGGAATTTACGGCCTTGGTCACCGACCTCGCCGCGGCTACTATAGCCGAACCATATCTATTGCAGGACCAAACCCCGCTTATCCTGGCGGCCGGCGAGCCTGCCGGCGACAGCATTGCCGGGCGCCTGCTCATACTCGAGGCCGCCTCAATTGATCTTTTCTACCGCTCCCTGCCCCTCTATATTCCGGAGGAACCCCTGGCCGTAATCGGCGTCGGCCCGGGGGCGGTTAAGCCCGGCCAACCGGTTGCTCTTACCCTTGAGATATTAGAGATTATCCCCGGGTATCACTCTGAAAATATCCGGGTGGATATTCCCGGTGCAAAGGAACAAGGGGAGCCGCTGCTGGTGGTGACCAACCATGGCGCCATCGGCCCGGGCGCCTCGGACAACGCCGGCGGCGCGTCCGGCGCAGCGGTGCTGGCCCGGATGCTAAAAGAAGGGCCCCTGCCCGTTCCGGTAAGCATCATCTGGACCGCCGGGGGCGATGCCCAGTATACCGGGGGGTTGGCCCGCTACCTGGAACGGCATGGCCCGCCCCCAAAGGCTTTGGCCGTCTGCCGCCTGGGTAGCGACCAGCCCGCGATCTTCGGGGACAGAAGGGACACCCTTTTCGGCAGACCCCGGGACTTGCCCACGGAAGCCGGTGACTTGGAGACGGCAGACTATATCCCCGTTATCGACAAGCCGTCCCAATATCCGTGCATGCTGTGGGATCTCGATTATCCCGGCATCGGCGAAAGAGTTAATCGCGCCGGGACAGGGGCGGACATGGTTACCGCGGATCGCTGGATGGCCGCTGCGGAAACGGTGGATCGAAACTTAAAAACAGGGACATTGCCGGCATTTTCCACCTTCCTGGGCCGGAGACTGCTGGAAGCGGAGGTGCCGGCTGCTACCTACTGGCGTTTTGCTCCTTACAGCAATACCAAAAAAGATACCCTGGATCGGATTGATCCTGAAATCCTGGGCAGCGACATTCTTTTTATCGAGCGCGTCTTGCGGGAAGTGACCGGGGAAGGGGTAAATAATAATGACAGAAGGTAACGGCAGGATCGCAACATTGAAAGAGGCTGTCCAAAAGGAAGGAGGTGAATCAGATGAAACGAAATATAGTAATAGTTTGTTTGGCCGTTTTGTTTTTAACGGTAGCCATTACTGCATCTGCCGCTGAGGTTTTTCTACAATTTGAACCATGCGATTGTCGTATGGATCCTAAAAATGTTATTGCTGATAATTATGGATGGGCTCAACGTGAATGTTATTGGGGAGGAGGAGCAGGGTCTTACTACAGCGTTACTTTATATTGGGGTAACCGTACCGAGAATCGAGGACGAGTAACATACACCCAGGATACATTTCGCAACCATTATTATTTAGGTGTTTACCCGAACACACTTCAGGTTGTTAATGGAAATGTGGCAAAGGATTATGGTACTGTTCATAGCTTATTTGTTTATTGACACTTATGGATCTCCTCCTTTCCTATATGGAGAGGGGGAGATCTAAAAAAAAGAGGCCATTTTGATGTTACGTTATATTATCCGTACCATGTTGCATTATAAAGTTCAGATGCTCAGCCTGCTGGTGGGGCTTTTGGCTGTTCAGCTGGGCGCCTGCGCCGGCCTGCCGGCACTGCACCAGACCCGGGTCAGTGTGGCTGGGGATATCTGCCAGTACTCCCGCGATCTCTATGACATCCTGGTTCTTCCTCCACTGATGGTACCTAGCTCGCCTGGGAATGATGGACTGGAATTGCTGGAGCCCAACTATCTCAGCAAAAGCGCCGGCGGAATTTCCCTGGAAAGCTGGAGGGAAATAAAGTCTTTGCCGGGCGTGGATATCGCCGCCCCTGTAGCTGCCCTGGGCTATTTTACAAATAATATTGACAGCCTGCAGATTACCCATCCTGCTAATAAAGCCGCCCGTTATCAGATAAAGTACAGCACCGGCGATGGTTTTCAAGATTACATGCTGACCGAATGCACCCTTGCCTGTGTGACGGTGCCCGATCATGTGTATCCGCCTATGGCCATGTCTAAAAATAGAATTGATTTTTCTTGTCATGGTCATGTAAATGAGGAGTGGTATCTGCAGTTTATGCTCCCCCCGATTTACAATTTTCTGGTAGCTATCGATCCGGAAAGCGAAGCGAGGTTATCCGGCCTGGAAGACGCCCTGCAAAAGGGTGAATTTCTTCTCGAAGGCCCCTTGCGAATAGAGGCAGAGTTTTTAAATGGACCAGTTGAGGCTTACCAGATTCCTATTCTCATAAACGCGGCCATTCCGGTGCCGCTCAAGGTGACAATTGTTCAGGAAGATTTAGAAATTCCCCCTTATCTGGTACAACTCTCCTCACAGTTCAATTCACTGTGCCTAGAGGGGAAGCAAAGCACTATCCAAGGCGCCCGCGAAATAAGCGAGGTGCAGGGAAAAATAAATGAGCTGCTGTTAAATGCAGGCTTCACAACCAGCACAGAAACAGAACTGGATCTTTCCAGTTATCTGAAGGCTTTTCAGACCACTGGAATAATGTTTGAACCGACCAGGGGCACAGTGACGGCCACCAGCCTGGGTGCTCAATACACCGCACCGGCAACCAGGTATTACACCACTCATGGCATCACCTACCGCGCACTGGAAGAGAGGGTGTTCCAGCCGATTCCTACAGGGGTCAAATACGGCCAAGTAATCTATCACCGGTTGGAAACGCAAGGCAAAGAAGACATTTTGCAGGCGAAAGATGGATGGATCTTCCAGCTGGTTCCCGTGGGTGAAGTCGACTTCAGCGGTCCTGCGCAGAATGAACTGGCTAAATCACCCCTGGGGATCTACGGTTCCGAGCAGATGCTGCTGCAAGAAGACGGCGCAGGGAACAGGCTTGCCTCACCGGTTGAGCTGGGCCCTACTGTTACCGCCGGCACCCTGCAGCTACCCGCGGCGCATGGCTTTACCACCCTGGAAGCCGCCGAATTCCTGAAAGGAGAAGCGCCGATTGATGCGATTCGGGTACGGGTGGCCGGGGTGGAGAGCTATGAAGCTGCGGGTGCAGCCCGGATCAGGCAAGTGGCCGCGGAGATTGCGGATCGGACCGGCCTGCACGTCGAGATAGTCGCCGGCGCCTCGCCCGAGACGGTTACCCTGAATTTGCCCGGCCATGAAGATATTGCGCCGCTCGGTCTGGCCCAAACATGGTGGATAAGATTGGGCGCTGCCACCGTCATCAAGCAGATTCTCAGCGTATTTACCTCAACCCTTGTCCTGGCTTTTATCTTCGTGGGCCTGGTTTTTGTTTATAACCGCAGCCGGATTCACCTCTGGCAGAGGAGGGAAGAGGTGGCCATTTTACATGCTGAAGGGTGGCCTCGCAAGGCCATAATCAAGCTTTTTGTCGTTGAGGTGGCTCTGCTCTGGCTGCCGGCGGCTGCGATCACGTTATCCGGCGGCGCGCTTCTCTGTGGCCTCCTGCACAGTTCTTGGGCCGCATTGGGCCTGTGCTGGGCCTCTGTTCTCTTTGTTGGCGGCGCCCTTTTCTGCGGCGGGGTTTACTTGACCCTTAACCGTCTTTCAGGACCTGTAATTGAAAATAATGACACCAAAAGGGTAAAAGCAGGTTTTAAAAACATACCTTTGCCCCTGCGGCGCAAGGGCATCGCCGCGGTGGTCGGTGCGGATTTTTCCTACTACGGCAGCCGGCTGCGGGCCATGGTTCTACAGCTTCTGCTTGGGGGGAGCCTGGGAATCTTTGTCTGGCTGGCTGGTTCCGCGGCCGGCAAGTATGTTACGCCAACAAGGCTGGGTGAATTCATTTTTGCCCGCGCAGGCAGCTGGCTCACGATTATCGGCCTGGCCACCGCAGCGCTGCTCCTACTGACCTGCCTTGATTCTCTGCTCTCCTACATGGAACTGCGCCGGCCTGAGCTTATGCTGCTGCAGCAGCTCGGCTGGAAAAGAAAGCATCTTTTCCAGTTGATTTTGCCCCAGCTGCTTATACCGGTGACTCTGGCCGTGATCACAGCCGCGGCGCTGGCCGGCGGCGGCGTATTTCTACTATACCGCTGTATTCCTATTCCAATATGGCAGCTGCTGGTTGCCGCCGCCGCCTTCATCGGATCAAGCTTGCTTCCGGTTTGCGGTTGGATGCTGGCCCTCCCTGAGGACTCCAGCGGAAAAAGGGCGAGGTATCCGACCGGCTGGGTTGCGGGGATAGCGGTTGCGTTGTTGATCGGCGCGGCGGCATTAAGTATATGGAGCCG
>CAZQVX010000141.1:0-4510 GCA_964596845.1 uncultured Syntrophomonadaceae bacterium
AATCGCAGATCTTCGGTAAATCCCTCCATGAACTGGTTCAGGACGGCATTACCGGTAAACTGGGGAACATGCCGCCAAATGCTCAGGAAAAGCTTCAGGAGACCCTGGAAAAGATCATCAACGAGGGAAGCGGCGGACTCATCGCCATCATCCTCTAGATCATAACAGCGCCCGGGTGTTACAGATAAAAGATTTCATCCATACCCCTTACTCAAGGGGTATTTTTTTGGCCCGGCAGGAAAAATGCGGATTTTGGGCGAAATATAAATAGATAGATAGATAACAGTAAAGTTATTAGAGAAAAGATGTGCAGAGCGGGGGAAGAAGATGATCACCAGGGAGCTTTTGGAGCTGCTTTTCGAGGCGGCCAGCATCCAGCGCTGGAACGACCACAACCGGCCCGAACATTTTACCGAACTGGACAAGCAGGCTCATAAAATGATTTACGCCTATGTGCTGGGTCGGTTCGAAGAGACCGACCGCGGGGCTGCGCTGGACTGGTGCGGCCTTATCGAGGGATTTCTCTTTGCCTATCTGCACCGCATCGTCCTCACTGACATCAAACCGCCGGTTTTTCACCGGCTTATGGCTGAGAAGGGGGCGCAGCTGAACGAATGGGTTCTGGAAAGACTGCGCCGGCAGCTGGCCCCGCTGGAAGGCGGATTTTTCGAAAGGATGGAGGAAAGCCTGCGCAGCAGCGAAAAGAACTCCCTGGAGGAGAAGATCCTGCGCGCGGCGCACTACCTGGCCACTGACTGGGAATTCCGGCTAATCTATCAGCTCAATTCCGGCATCTATGGACTCGAAGAGACCCGGCGCGAGATTGAAAACCAGCTCGAAGAGCATTACGATCTGGCCGGGGTGCAGAAGCTGAACCTGAACAAGAAGACAGGCCATTTTCTCGATATGGTGGGGCAGCTCAGGTTTCAGCAGCGGTGGGCCCAGACCCCCCGCCTGCCGAAAACATCGGTGCTGGGGCATATGCTCATCGTGGCGGCGTTTTCCTACTTCTGCTCCCTGGAGATGGGGGCAGCCCCCCAGCGGAAAAAGCAAAACTTTTTGGGCGGCCTTTTTCATGATCTGCCCGAAGTGCTCACCCGCGATATCATCTCACCGGTGAAGCGCTCCGTCGAAGGGCTTGAAGAGCTGGTCAAGGATATCGAACAGCGCCAGATGGAGGAGCGGATCTACCCCCTGCTGCCGGCGCCCTGGCGCCGCGAGATCAAATACTTCACTGAAGATGAGTTTACCGGTAAGATCATCGAGAAGGGCCGGGTGCGCTTTGTCACCTCGGCTGAGATCAGCGAACGCTACAACGAAGATCGCTACACCCCGCTGGACGGCGAGATCATCCGCGCCTGCGACCAGCTGGCCGCCTGCATGGAGACCTACCTGTCCATCTCTTACGGCATCAGGTCTCCCCACCTGGAGGAAGCCAACCGCGAGCTGCAAGAGATCTATCGGGGCCGCAGCGTGGCCGGCATCGACTTCAGCCGCCTCTTCGGCTTTTTCAGCATTTAAGTCTAGTTATGATTAAAGAGAGAACCGATATCGCGATTATTTTAAACTAATCGATTTCAGAGCCGAGTGAGCAACAGTTGATTGCAGGCATACCGCAAACGCTCTCATTTTACACCTACTATCCCCTATGGAAAACATTTCCGGAGGGCCTGGGTGCACAGGTGGTGTTGTCGCGCCCTACCAACCGGGAAATTCTGGAATGGGGGCTCAGGGATACAAAAATAGCCCTGCTGGGCTACCTCTACGTTCTTTATGACCCCTTCTTAAGTGCAAACCTTTACAGGAGACTGGTGGGGATGGGGGCGGATCCCCTTACGCCTGAGCAGCTCTCCGCCCTGCAGCTGCGCCGGGCGAACAAAGAGCTGCCCCAACACTTTTTTTGGTATTACAGCAACCGGGTCGTTCTAAGCAGCCTCTATTACCTGGAGAAACCGGGGCGGGTTCCAGGCGGCGAAACTGAAACCAACAGTTTTGAATGCAAGGGCTGCCCCAACATATGCTAGATTATCAATATTTCCATGGATGGACAGCTGCTGGCCCGGTGGGGCAGCCGCTGTGGAAAATGGGACAGTCTGGTCGAGGCTGCTCTGTAAAAGCCGTCGCAAGGACCCGGTAAGCGCACGAGATGAAAAGGAAAGTACAGACAAGATTACTTAAATGATATACAATACCTCTGAAGAGAAGATTTGCCATATGATAGAGATAGAGAGTCAGCAGATATAGATAAAAGAGAGATTGAGATGGGGAAAAGAGGGGGCATAAGAAGTGCAGGCTAAAAAGCACTTCCCGAGTTACTGCTATGTACTTACGGCACTGTTGGTACTGGTTATTGTGATAGCTTCGTCACATTCCGTAGGCCGGGGAGCTATATTACCGGTAACGCTGCGCGCGCTTATCTTTTTACTGATTGCTTGCAGCCTGGGTATTCTTTTACCCGGCAATTTTGAGACGTTAACGCGGCTATTTCTTTGTCTTGGCCTGACGGGTACTCTCATCAGCGTCCAGACCCTTATCAGCGTAGTCTTTTTGAAGTTGGAGTTGGGGCTGCTGGGATTTTCCATTTGGAAGGCCAACTATATGTATGGTTTGCCCCAGGTAACTTCATTTTTTAAAAATCCAAACGGGTTGGGGCTCTTTCTTGTTTTTAGTATCGCCAGTCTTCTCGTTATGTTTACTCTGCTGAAGGAGGAGGGGAAGAAAAAAAGGTCGCTTGCAGTTTTGTTTTATGCTGCGCCGGCGGTTCAACTGCTGACCCTGGTTCTAACTTTTTCGCGGGCGGCTTTTATCGCGCTTTCCCTTTTTGTGCTGTGCTTTGTCTGGTTTAACCGGCGTCGCCACTGCTATATACCGCCGCTGGCCCTGCTAGGCGCCGCCCTTTTCACAAGCAAGCAAGCCCTTTGCCAGAGCGGCCTGGCTGAAATAATAAGCGCCCTATTTTCCGGACGGATCCAACTGTGGGCTGAAGGTTTTAGGCTTTTTATCCGGCACCCCTTGTTCGGGACCGGTCTGGGCAGTTGGTTTGCGCTCACCGGTAATAATATGCCGGTGCACAATACCTATCTGCATATAGCCGTGGAGATCGGTCTGACCGGGTTAATCGTATATCTGGCCTACATTGCTCTGTTCATGAGAAGTCTAAAAAGGGCTATGAACAGGGCGGTACTGAACACGCAGCGGTATGCTTTATTAAGCAGTATCTACTCTCTAAGCGTGGGCCTTCTGGTGCACCAGTTCTTTGAATCGTACCTTTATCAGGGACTGCCGCTATTCTTGATGGCGATTATACCGTTGCATACACTGCTGCGGGAGCCGGGAACGCTCTATCATTTACCCGAACCCCTTTGGAGAGAGCAAGGGGTTAGCTGGTTTTATCGCCGGGCCAGTTAAGTTCCCTCTATACCTTGAGAAAGGCTATTTTGATGAAAATTGTCTATCCACATTTGGGGACGCTGACGATGGTAGCGGAGCAGCTTATCGAGGAGATGGGACACGAACCGGTGACTCCCGATCGTCCGACCAGGCAGACGCTGGCCCTTGGGGCGAGATATTCTCCTGAATTTGCCTGTATCCCCTTTAAAACTTTGCCTGGGCACTTACCTGGAAGGGCTGGAACGAGGCCGACACCATTATCAGCGGCGGCGGCTATGGGCCCTGCCGGGCCGGCCTTTACGGCGAGATACACCGCCGCATTTTAAATGATCTGGGGAAGCAGAACCCCTGAAGGTGGGTATCATTGGGGAGATTTATGTCCAGTTGGAGCCCTTTGCCAACCTCTATGTTGAGGAGACCCTGGGAGAGATGGGGGCGGCGGTGCGGCGCAGCATCTACCTGACCAGCTACACAAAGCATGACATCTTATCTACCAAAGGCGATCTTCGCAGCAAAAAGCCGGCCCGCACTTACCTGCCCGAGCTAATCGGAGGCCACGATCAGAACAGCGTAGGCGATGTGATCCGCTATGCCCGCTCGGGTTATGATGGAGTGGTTCAGTTGGCTCCCTTTACCTGTATTCCCGAGATTGTGGCCAAAAGCCTCATGCCTCATCTGAGCAAGGAGTACGACATTCCCGTGCTCACCCTTTTCATCGATGAGCTGACGGGCCGCACTGGCGCCGAAACCAGGTTGGAGGCATTTGTGGATCTTATGCTGCAGCGCCGCGAACACACTGCCGCGATGGAGACAAAGGATTTAGGGGCTTTAGCAGCCAATTGATCTGCCGTGGGAGCGATGTAAAGGTCTGGTATTCATCCCCCAGAGGCCTCTGCACGATGTGAGGGGCTGTTTCGCCGGCTGGATGGCGCCGCGGATAATGTATTAATGTATTCTTTTTGCTTGACCACTACCAGCCTGCTTGACTTTCTAGGGGTTGTGTCATAATATATTCATGGCAGCGGGGCGTGGCGCAGTTTGGTAGCGCGCTTGACTGGGGGTCAAGAGGTCGCAGGTTCAAATCCTGTCGCTCCGACCAAAGAAAACCCCGAATAGCCGG
>CAZQVX010000142.1:0-4008 GCA_964596845.1 uncultured Syntrophomonadaceae bacterium
CTCCTCCCACATCTCTATATCTTGCGGTTCGTAGAGGTCCGGAGGAAAGGTGCTCTTGATTATTTCCCGGCCCTGTTCCACGCCACCCAGCTCGCCGGAGGCGATGCATTGGACCATGAGGTTGCCCAGAGCCGAGGCCTCGGAGGGGCCGGCGATGACGGGTCTGGCGCAGACATTGGCGGTAAACTGGCAGAGCAGGCGCTCTCTGGCGCCTCCGCCCACAATACTGATCACAGGCAGCGATCTGCCGGTAAGCTGCTCCAGCTTCTCCACCGCCCAGCGGTATTTCAGGGCCAAGCTTTCGTAGATACAGCGAGTCAGTTCGCCGGGAGTCTCGGGGCCGGCGCCACTTTGCCCGGCGCATTTTTTCTGGATGCGGCCCTTCAGGTCTCCGGGGGCATAGAAGAGTTTGTCGTCCACATCGATGGTGGCGGCGAAAGGCCTGGCCTGCGCAGCCAGCCGGGAAAGATGATCAAAGCTGTATTCCAAGCCCTGCCTAAGGTATCCGGCGCGCAATTCCTGAAGCAGCCATAAACCCATGACATTGCGGATGAGGCGGTGGTGGCCCGGGTAGCCGCCCTCGTTGGCGATATTGTGCTCAAATCCGAAATCGCTGATTATGGGCTGATCCACCTCAGCACCCACCAGAGACCAGGTGCCGCTGCTGATGATGGCGCCATCCCCCCCGCTGGGGCAGGCCAAAAAGGCCGAGGCGGTATCATGAGCACAGACAGCCGTGACTTTAAAGGAGCCCACACCCCAGTGCTGCCGGTAATTTCCTGTAGTGTCCCCGATGATCGTTCCCGGCGGCACAAGGGGCCCCGGAAGTCTTTCGGGGATATTGTAGGCGGCGAGGACATCACGGGACCAGCCGGCAGCGCAGTAGTCGTACATCTGACTCACCGAGGATATAGTGTACTCGGCGGCCGCTGCACCTGTTATATAATAGCCCAGCAGATCAGGCAAGAAGAGAAGTTTATGGGCCCCCTCCAGGATATAGCCCTGCCCGGCTTCCTGCATTGCGGCCAACTGCATCAGAGTGCTGAAAAGAGAAATCTGGTTTCCGGTGAGCCGGTACAGCCGGCGGGGCGACAGGCGTGAGAATATGGCCGGGCGGTGTTCCGCCGTTCTTCCATCCCGGTAGCAGCGCATTGGAATGAGTAGTTCGCCCTTTTCGCTGATGAGGGAAAAATCGTTGGCAAAGGTGTCAATCCCCAGGGAAATAATACTGTTGCCTGTACACGCAGCGGCCTTTTGAATGCCCCGGTTCATTTCCCGGTAGATGCCCGGAAAATCCCAGTAAAGACCGCCGCCCAGGGGAAGGGCGGCATGGTCAAAACGGTGCACCTCATTCAGCGTCATGCGCTCGCCGTCCCAGCACCCCAGGATCACCCTGCCGCTGCTCGCTCCCAGATCGAAGGCCAGGTAATTCACGTTCAGCCCACCTTTGCCGGATTAAACCACGGTAAATTGCACCCCTGCCCTGGTAAAAGCATCAAGGCTGTTCTGATTGGCCTTGCGATCGGTAATGATCCTGCTGCCGGGGGACAGGCGGGTGAGAAAAACCTGCCCCAGGGCGGAGAATTTGGTGTAGTCGGCCAGCAGGTAGAATTCCTGCGAATGTTCGATCATCATTCGCTTCGTGTCCACCTCCTGGATGCTGGAGTCGGTGACCAGGCCGTCGGGAGAGATGCCGGCGCAGGACATAAAAGATTTCCCGGGATAGTACTCCGAACCGAACCTGACCGTGGCGCTGCCGTACAGGGAGAGGTTGCTCTCTTTGAAGGCGCCCCCCAGGCAGATGTAGTGCAGATCCGGGTTGGGGATCCGCACCGCCTCCATGAGCAGCTTGATGGAGTTGGTGACTATGGTCACTTTGATGCCGCGGGGTATATGCCTGGCCAGGTAGACGGTGGTAGAGCTGTTGTCCACAAAGATAGTGTCACCGTCGCAAATCAGCGAAGCGGCGAATTTGCAAATATCATTTTTCTCGTGATAGCGTTGGATACCGCGGATAGAAACAGGGTACTCGTAAACCCTGCCCCCTCCTTCGCGGCTGCAAACGGCACCGCCGTGGGTCCGGATTAGAATGCCTTCCCTCTCCAGGGAAGCCAGGTCGCGTCGGATGGTTTCCCGGGAAATACCGAAGCTGCGGGAAAGGTTTGCCACCTCAACCTTGCCCTGTTCCTCCAGGATTTTGATAATCGCGGCCCTGCGCTCCAGATTAAACATTTTCCCATTACCTGCTTTCCAGTAAGCCAGGCCCCTGCCCTTCCCGGGGGGATTCCTCTCCCCCGGCCGCCGGGGCCGGCGTGCCGCCCGGTCCGGACGTCAGATCAAAGACCGGGTGATGGTGCAGAAGGCATCGGTCTCGATGCGCTCCAGCATGCTGTAAGCCTTGTAGAGATCGGAGCCGGTGACGACCACGCCGTGCAGAGGCAGGATCACTGCCAGCGGTTTCTGCTCGGCCAGTTCCCGGCGTTCATCGAAATAGCGGTAAACATTCCGGGCCAGTTCCGGCGAGTAAGCTTTTGTGTATTCGATGCACCCCACCTCACCCCGTCCCATGGTGGCCTCGGTGACGCTGGGGATGTTTTTCCCCTGGGCGACAAAGGGCATGCAGCAAAAAGGATGGGCATGCAGGGCGGCCCCGATATTGTTAAAATTCAGCAGCAAACTGAGGTGCATGGTTGTTTCGCGGGAGAGTTTTCCTTCCCCCTCCAGGATGGACTGGTTTTCATCAATGAGCAAAAGATCCCCCGGCTCCAGGGCGCAGAAATACCGCTCAGACATCAGTGAGGGGGTGATCAGGATCCGGCCGGGACCTGCTTTCACCGCAAAGTTGCCCCCGGCAGCGTTGGTCAGGCGGCGTTCCCACATCTGCCTGGCCACGGCGACCATAGCTTCCCGCATTTCAGGATAAGACAGCTGGTGCATGATTTCGACAGCCCCCTTCAGTTACCGGATTTTTTCAACCCGGGTTCGTTCCAGCAGTACTGCCGCCCGCCCGGTGTCAAAACCCACCGAGAGATGAGACTGAGCGGCGGCAGCCGAGATGGCTGTAGCCAGCGCGATCGCCTCTTCCGCCGGCAGGTTCCCCTGCAGGCCGTGAAGCAGCCCGGCAAGAAAGCAATCGCCGCAACCGATGGTGTTGGCCGCATCCACCTCCGGGGGAACACTCCTGTAAATTCCCTGCGGCATCTTCACCACAGCCCCGCTGCGGCCCAGGGTGACGGCAATTATCCCGATGCCGTATTCAGCAAGACCCTCTATTGCCGCCACTATTTCTACTTCGCTGTTCAGCTCCCTGCCGATCAGCTCCGCAAACTCCTTCAGGTTCGGTGTGATCAAGAATGGAGACCAGGCCAGGCCTTGCTTCAGGGTTTCGCCGTCGGCGTCCAGAGAGACTTTCAGATCTTTTATCTGCAGGCATTCCAGGATCTGCCCATAGATGGAGGGATCGGCGTAGTTGGAGATGTCACCGGAGAGGACCAGGTGATCCCCGGGCTGGATCAACGCCTTCAGTTTTTCAACAAGCTCTACCCTGTTCCCTTCCGGGGGGGGCTCCCCTTTCTCGGCGATAATGGTACAGCTGTTTTTCTCTTCTTCAATGAGCAGGTAATTGGTGCGGCTCTCATAGCCGCTGCTGTGGACAAAATGCGTCTCCACTCCCCAGCGGGCGAGAGATTCTATGATCAACCGCCCCGCCCGGCCGCCGGCCAGGCCGAAAGCCCTGTTGGGCTCCCCCAACAGGCGCAGGTTCATGGACACATGGGTGCCCTTGCCGCCTACGGCAGTATCGCTCTTTTTGACCCGATTGGTGGTATTAGCCATGATCTTATCCAGGATCAGGATTCTGTCCACCGCCGGGTTAAGTGTCAGCGTATTGATCAAGCAAGGTCAACTCCCGGTCAATTCTGAGGGGCCAACACAACAAAAGCAAGCCAAAAACCAACCCTTACGGATGCCCTGATGTTACCATAAAGGGGCATAAAGGGCAAGAGCAGG
>CAZQVX010000142.1:4018-4425 GCA_964596845.1 uncultured Syntrophomonadaceae bacterium
TCCACATAAACGGAAATGTACGGTCTAAAAAAGAAGGATAACCCCATCCCAGCCCGAAATAAATTAAATAGATTAATTATTTTAAAGGGGGCAAAAGAATGGGCCGGGAGGTCACCATGAAGACGAAACTCGGCTATTTCTCCGGGGTCTTCGGCAGCAGCATCATCTATGGGATCCTGAATACATTCCTGATCAAATACTATACCGACGTCGTTCTCGTGGCGCCCATGGTCATCGGCACCATGTTTTTTGTCGCCAGGCTGTGGGATGCGGTCAACGACTTTATCATGGGGACCATTGCCGATAAGACCCGGACTCGCTGGGGAAAATTTCGCCCCTACATCCTTTTCATGCCCCTGCCCATTGCCCTGGTAACCTCGCTACTTTTCACCGTGCCCCGGGCCGGG
>CAZQVX010000143.1:0-4351 GCA_964596845.1 uncultured Syntrophomonadaceae bacterium
GGCGAAAGACTTGGCCGGGGTGATCTCTTGAAATTCGTCGGCGCCGGAGCTGCTGTAGGCCACGCGGATCACCTCTTCAACGGTGGTGCGGCCCGCCTCGATCTGGCGCAGCCCCTCTTGAAGCAGGGGGACCATCCCCAGCTTCAAGGCCTTGTCGCGGATCACATCGGCCGAAGCCCGCTCCAGGGTCAGCCGGACCAGTTCGCGGTGCATGGGCATCATCTCATGGATGGCAAAGCGGCCGCGGTAGCCTGTTTCGTTGCACTGGCGGCAGCCCTGGCCGTGGATGAGCTTCTCGGGGGGCTCCTGGCCGAAGGTGTTGCGGAAGAGAGCCTGCTCCTGAGCCGAGGGCTCATATTCGCCCTGACAGTTGGGGCAGATGCGGCGGACCAGGCGCTGGGCCACCACCCCCACGAGCGACGAGGTGATGAGGTAGCTGTCGACGCCCATGTCGAGAAGACGGGTCACGGTGCTGCTGGCGTCATTGGTGTGCAGCGTGCTTAAAACCAAATGTCCCGTCAGGGCGGCGCGGGTGGCCATCTCGGCGGTCTCCAGGTCGCGGACCTCGCCGATCATGATGATGTTGGGGTCCTGGCGCAAAATGGTGCGCAGGGCGCTGGCGAAGGTGAGTTTGATCCGCGGGTTCACCTGAACCTGGTTGATGCCGTCGAGGCGGTACTCTACGGGGTCTTCTACGGTGATGAGGTTATCCTCGGTGCGGTTCAGATAGTTCAGCGCCGAGTAAAGAGTCGTGGTCTTGCCGCTGCCGGTAGGCCCGGTGACGAGGATCATCCCGGTGTGGCTCATTAAAAAGTTCAGGAAAGTCTCATAATTCTTCTCAGAGAAGCCCAGCTTGTCCAGCGAGAGAACGACTTTCTCGCGGTCGAGGATACGGATGACCACTTTCTCACCGTGGATGGTGGGCATGGTAGAGACGCGCATATTCACATCTTTTAAGCCCACCTGGATGGTGATGCGGCCGTCCTGGGGCATTCTGCGCTCGGCAATGTCCAGATTGGCCATGATCTTGATGCGCGAGACAAGCAGGGACTGGGTATCTTTGGGCGGGGTCATGAGATCGTGCAGGATGCCGTCGATGCGCATGCGCACGCGGACCCCTTTTTCTAAAGGCTCGATATGGATGTCGCTGGCTTCTTCAGCCACCGCCTGGTGGATCATGGAGTTGACCACCCGGACGATGGGCGCCTCTTCGACGAGGGCCCGCAACTGGGCGATCTCTTCTTCGCTCTGCTCTTTGCCGCCGCTGTCTTCGGCGAGCGATTCAGCCAGGCTGAAAAGCTGCTCGACGGTCTGGATGATGGAGCTTTCAGAGGCGAGCACCGGTTCAACTTTGAGCCCGGTGAGCATCTCTACATCATCGATGGCGATGATGTTCATGGGATCGGCCATAGCCAGCTTCAAGATCCCATCCTGCTCTTCAATGGGGATGACCAGGTGGCGCTTGGCGGTGTGCGAAGGAATGGAAGTGGCCACCTCGGGATCGATGTTGTAGTTGTAGAGGTTGATCTGGGCGATACCCAGCTGCTTTTCCAGCAGTTCGACCAGATTTTCTTCAGTGATCAGCTCTTTCTCAATAAGGATCTGACCGATGCGCTTGTGACTGGTCACCTGCTCGGTCAACGCCTCTTCAAGCTGCTGAGAAGAAATCACACCAGCCTCGACGAGAATGTCACCCATTCTTTTTCTGGCGAAACTGCCCATCATTTTTTCCTCCCGGTGAATTAGAGCGAAAGGGCTTTAATCTTCTCAGATTATCCACGATCTGCTTAATTTTGTCAACCTTCGCCGCCAATTCGTTTTATTCACGAACCCGGGCCGGTCATGTTTTAAAAAGAAAATTCCAGGGCTGCCCCTGGAATCATCTTCCGGCAACCCAGCCGCTCTGGCTCGGTAAAAACCAAGCTTTAAGCCTGTGGTTTTGCGCCCCCGCCTTTCGGCAGGTTTGCCCTGAAACGGAAAATTTTAAGTCGTTTTCTAAAACCTTCATTGTTAAGACTTAGTATAGAACTTAAACAACCATTTGTCAAGAAGAATTTTACACTTTTTCATTTAGTTTTCATTTAGTCTGATATATTGGCTGCAAAAGAGATCGCCTGCGATGTCTCGAGGCCGCCGATATCGATTTTCTGATTCAGCGGCTTAACAGAAGAATCGAGGCTAAAGTGCGCCGATTTGCCCTCCCCCTCCATGGTGAAAAGCAGCACCGCCGACTCCGCTGAAAAAGTTAGCCCTGAGACTACTTCTTCCGAAAGGGGCCGGACGCCTTTGGCGTTCAGCAGCAGCACCTGCCTGCACCCGGAGTCAAAGTAGATATAACTGCAGTCCTCTGTCTCCGCGGCGGCGGGATCCCAATCCGCCTCCAGCAGGGCCACCTCTCCGGCGAACCTCAGCTCGCGGATAATTCTCTCCGAGGCGAGGCGCAGCGAGGCGTGCAGGTCGGCCTGGGCGGCGCCCAGGTGGTAAAGCCTCTGCCCGAAAGAGGAGTAAGCATAAGCCCCTGCCAGGACCAGGACCATGATGGCGGAGACCGCCAGCACCTCTACCAGGCCGATACCCTTTTCATCGCGGATCATCAGTCCGCCTCCCCGGGCACAAAGTAGGTGTAATTAACCTCGCCGTTCATCTCTCCGGCATAACTTCTGCGCACCGTCACCAGGGTCCCCCCCACACTTTCACCGAAGAGAGACATGTTGTGCGGGACCCGCTGAATGACCACATCTTCTGAGTCGGGGCCGGCGCCGGGATTGGTGATGGCGCCCTCCATCTCCTCTTGGGCCAGATGCAGGGTGAGCGTTCTTTTACCGGCGGCGTTCATGATGCGGTAGCCCTGCAGCAGCAGGCCGCTCACAGCCAGAACTGAGAGGAGCAGGATTGTAGAGGCCACGAGCATCTCGGCAAAAGTATGGCCTTGATTGCTTTTTAAAATTTGACGGATATATTTCATCAGCCCACCTCCCTTAAATTAGCCGGACCAGTCTCCCAGGCGGTAAAGGGTGACCAAACCGGCGGCGGCTTCACCTTCCGCCGTCCCAAAATCCAACTCCGGGATGATGTCCCAGATGCCGCGGACCGCTCCATTGTAGGTCACCTTGCCGTTGCCCATGGCGGTAAAGTTCATGCAGACGACTCCCCCTTTGATCCAGCCGCCGTTGCCCAGTGTGAAATCTGCTTTGGGGGCATAAAAGGCAGTGACATCAGCGTCGGAACCGCCTTGTACTTCCACGGAAGTGCCCCCGACGAACACCCCGCCGGTGATATTTACATTGCTGCCCATGAACAGGTCTGCAATATCGGTAAAGAGGTAACCTGTGATATGGATGCTGGTGCTGAAATTGAGTTTTTGAGCCCCCCGGTAACACAGCAATAGATTCTCCATGTTCCCTGTCACATTGATCCTCACGTAGGAGAAGGTAATCCGGTCCACGTAAAGGATAAGCTGGCCGGAGCCCGTTAACACGATATGCCCCGAGGGGATCTCCAGATGGTCGACGCGGATGCGCCTGATCCCCGATCCCACATCGATGGTCAGGGTGCGGTTGGACTCAACTTTGATCTTCTCGTAATGACCGTCCTGACTAATGATGTAGGGTGCGGTAACCTTGTTGGTCTCAAAGCTGCCGCGGGCGGGCAGAGTGGGAAAATCGGGGAAATCGGGCATGGGATAGGTGCGGTTTTGATCCAGGTTGGAGATGGTGCCGGTAACCTTGGTCTGGTTGTTGGGCACGACGGCATTGACAATACCGCCCACGCCAATGTAGAGATTGCCGGTGATCCTGTTTCCGCCGCCGTTACCGAGCATAACTCCGTTGGGCGCCGTGATATTGGTGGCAGTGTTCCCTTCGATGTTGGGAGAACCCTTGGCCTCACCCAGGGAGATTTTATTGCCGGCGAATACGGCCATGTCCAGCACCGGCAGCCTGAAACCGCCGGTGGCATCGCTGATGATGGAGAGATTGACCTTTTCCGAGTAATCGCCGGAGAAACCGGTGGATCGGATGAGGAGGGTCTCGTCATCTTTTCTGATGACATCCGCTTCGAACCTGCCGCGGCCCAGATCTGATCCGGCAGGCGGCCTGTTCAGGTAGGCGGATATATCTTCGCTGTTGTTCAGTTTTTCTAAAAGCAGCGCCGCCATCGCTTCGGCGCCGCTGCGGGCGATGTAATAGGCCTCGTTGTTTCTCTGCTGGCGCACTGCCTGAAGCTGGTCGTTCATGGCCACATGGCCCAGGGTGAGCCCCAAAAGGGTTGCGGTGAGGATGACCACCATGACCAGGACGAGAACAGAACCGCGCTGATCGAGCTTGAAACCTTTGATTACCCGGTGCAGGCT
>CAZQVX010000144.1:0-4339 GCA_964596845.1 uncultured Syntrophomonadaceae bacterium
CAGCCGGGCATTTCCTTGCCCATCCCTCTTTTTCTGTGTTAGAATACAGTAACTTTAAGCAGTTCTTGCCCCGCAGTAAGAAGCCTTGCTTAAAAAACGAGGTCCTTCGGGCTGCGCCCTCAAGATGACTACAGCGGGGCCGGCGCCTCATTGGCAGTGATCACAGGCAAAAAAAGTCTGGGCCCGGGTAACAGCAGCCTGGCCTGATCCATAAAATAGAGATGAGAAACGGAGGAGTAGTTATGGCGAAGAAATACAATGTAGCGGTGGTGGGCGCCACCGGCATGGTCGGCCAGACCATGATTGATGTGCTCATGGAGCGGGGGTTTCCCATAGCCGGGCTGAAGCTGCTCGCCTCAGCGCGTTCGAAGGGCTTAAAGGTAAAAGCGGGCGGTTCTGAATACCCCGTAGAGGAGGCCTTGCCCGGTTCCTTTGCAGGAGTCGATTTTGCCTTTTTCAGCGCCGGTGAAGCCATCAGCAAGGAGCTGGCTCCTGAAGCGGTGCGGCGCGGCGCTGTGGTCATCGACAACAGCAATGCCTTCCGGATGGACACAGGTGTACCCCTGGTCATCCCCGAAGTGAATCCCGGGGCGGCCCGCGATCACCGGGGGCTCATTGCCAACCCCAACTGCTCAACCATCCAGATGGTTGTCGCCCTGAAGCCCCTGCAAGAGGCCGCCGGTTTGAAAAGAGTGGTGGCCGCCACCTACCAGGCTGTCTCCGGAGCCGGCAAAGAGGCTGTGGATGAGCTGCGGGAGCAGTGCCGCGCTTATCTGGCTGGAGAAAAAGTGGTCTCGGAATATATCCCCCACAAGGGCGCCGCCCGCAACTATCAGCTCGCCTTCAACCTGGTCCCCCAGCTCGATCTCTTTATGGAGGACGGCTACACCAAAGAAGAGGCCAAGATGGTCCACGAGACCAGAAAGATCATGAGCCTCCCCGATCTGCCCGTTACCGCGACAACAGTGCGCGCACCGGTGGCCAACGGTCACTCCATCGCTTTGAACATCGAGCTTAACGCCCCGCTGACGCTGCAGGAAGCCCGCCGGGTGCTCGGGGAAGCGCCGGGCCTGGCGCTCATGGATGATCCGGCGGAGCTGATCTATCCCACGCCGCTTCAGGCCAGCGGGCATGACGAGGTCTTTGTGGGGCGGATCCGCATCGACCGCTCTGTGCCGTATGGTTTAAACATCTGGGTCGTGGCCGACAACATTCGCAAGGGCGCCGCCACTAACTCAATCCAGATCGCCGAACTGCTCCTGTAAAGATCCTCGAACAGGAGTTGGGCTTTTATGAGAATTATTGTGCAGAAATTCGGCGGCACCTCCCTGGCCGCCGGGAAAAGTCGTGAAGCTGCCGCCGGCAGAATCCGGCATGCTCTCGCCGGCGGTTTTTCGCCTGTGGTGGTGGTTTCAGCCCTGGGGCGAGCCGGCGACCCCTACGCTACCGACACCCTGAAACAACTGGCCGAAGATATCTTGCCCCGGGTGCCTTTGCGCGAACTTGATCTGATCATGCACTGCGGCGAGATTATCTCCGCCGTAGTCATGGCGGCCACGTTACATAAGGCCGGGATCAAAGCCCGCGCTTTCACCGGTTTCCAGGCCGGCCTGACCACGGACGGATGTTACGGCGAAGCCCGGGTGGTCGCCTGCGATCCGGAGCGGATCAGGCGGCGCCTGCAGGAGGAAGAGGTGGTCGTTGTGGCCGGCTTCCAGGGGATCACTCCCGACGGGGAGATCAACACCCTGGGCCGGGGCGGCAGCGACACTACCGCAGTCATTTTGGGAGCGGCGCTGCAGGCTGAACTGGTGGAGATCTATACTGATGTCAACGGCATTGCCACAGCCGATCCCCACATCTTCAAGGGGGCCCGGGTGATCCCCAGGCTAAGCTACAGCGAGGCCTGCCAGCTGGTCTATGAAGGAGCCCGGGTGATCCATCCGCCGGCGGTAGAGGTGGCCATGAAGCATAACCTGAATGTGGTCATCCGCAGCCTTACCGAAGAAGATCCCGGGACCCTCATCGATGCCGGCATTCCTCAGACTGCCGCCGCCGGGTTTAGCGGTGCACCGCGCCGCGCCGTCACCGGGATCGCCCATGCTTCCGATATTGTGCAGCTTATCGTCGAATTTGCCGCTCCTGATCCCCATCTGGAGATGGATCTCTTCGAGGGTTTGGCCCGGGCGGGGATCAGCATCGATCTCATTAGCGTCTTTCCTACCCAAAAAATATTCACCATCAAAGAAGAGGTCCTCTCCAGGGCTGCAGCGGTGCTGGAGGCGCTCGGCGCCAGCTTCAGGGTAGAGAAGGATTGCGCCAAGGTTTCGGTGATCGGCTTCGGCATGCGCGGCCTGCCCGGGGTGATGGCGCGGGTGGTCCGGGCGCTGAACGAGAAAGGTATCGCCATTCTGCAGACAGCCGATTCCAATATATCCATTTCGCTTTTAATCCGCCGCCCCGATCTGGCCGCCGCCGTGGAAACCTTGCATAACCATTTCGCCCTGGGGGGGGCGGCGCTCTAATAGGGCATTTTCATCTCGGGGCCGTAGATCTGCTCCATCATTTTAAGGACCTCTTTTTTTACCACGCCCCGCAGCGGCACCCTGGCCATCATCCCGTAGAGGGCGGCATTTCCCTTTTTCGCCAGTGAGGGATCTCCGGCTACCCGCTCCACCGCTTCTTTCAGGTCGGCAAGAAAATCGCCGATTATACGCTCGTGCAGCGGCGTGACCATGGCGTGCAGCGCCTCGGGACGCTGCAGCCGGTCGACGAACCAGCCTTTTTCCTCCATCTGATCGCCCACGGCAAAGGTATTAACCTTCTTTGAAGTGGAGCGGTAGGCAAAAACACTCATTTCGGGGTTGCTCAATATCTCCATGCCCGGCAGAGAGCGGATCCCCTCCTGCAGAGCTGCGGTTGTCTCCATCACCTTTCGAGCCAGCTCAAGATAGCCCTCCATGCCGAGCGATTTAATCGCCGCCCAGGCTGCCGCGATAGCCCCGCCGGGGCGGGTCCCCAGCAGGGCGGGAGAGATAAAAACTCCTCCGGGCCAGTTCTCATGGACAAAAAACTGGTGTTTCAAGTAGTTCATATCCCGGTAGAGAAGAACTGAAGCCCCCTTGGCGCTGTAGCCGTACTTGTGGATATCGGCTGATATGGAGGTGACGCCGGGCACGCGAAAATCAAAGGGCGGGATCTTGTAGCCGAGCTTCTCCGCAAAGGGCAGCAGGAATCCGCCCAGACAACTGTCCACATGAAAGGGGAGCCGGTGCTCCCGGGCCACTGCGCCCAGTTCGCCGATGGGATCCACCACCCCGTGGGGGTAAGAAGGGGCCGAGGCGACGATGAGAATAGTATTCTTATTGATGCGCTTCTTAACCGCCTCCACATCGACGCGCAGGTCGCTGCGCAGCGGAGCGTGGACCATCTTCACTCCGAAGTAACGCGCCGCCTTCTCCCAGGCTACGTGGATCGACGCCGGAGCCACCATCTCCGGCGCCCTGGAGCGGAACGACCTTTTGGCGGCGGCCCTATCGCGATAGGTCATTACCGGCAGAAGGCAGCTTTCCGTGCCTCCTGAGGTCATCACCCCCACCGTCTCGTTGTCTCCACCCAGCAGGTCTGCCGTCATCCGGACCACTTCGTGCTCGAAACGCTTCAAACTCTTAAAAGCCATGGGGTTAAGGCCGTTCTCCGAAAAGAAGGCGGCATAGGCATCGATGAGAAATTTGGTATGCTCTTCGCCCAGGTAGTAGACCAGACTCCAGGTTTTAGAATCTCTGTAGTTGGCGTCGCCTTCCTTAAAACTGTGCAGCAGCTCCAGGACTTCGCCCCGAGCCATTCCTTTTTCCGGTATCCTTACAGTTTTGTCGCCATCCATATTGAAAACCTCCTTGGATTATGTTTTAAAATAATGATTTCAGCAGATAGGCGAAAGTGATGCCCAGGTAGTTGCCGACGGCATAGCCGATGATGCCTGTGTAAAGTCCCGAGAGAATAATTTCTCTGTTCTTTAAGGCGTTGGCCACCACGGGAACAAAGGGCGGCGAGCAGATCGCCGAAGTCGAGGTGATGATCATGGTGTCGGTATCGATATTAAAAATCCGGCAGAGCAGCGCATGCAGGAGCAGCGAGCCGAAGATGCACAGGGTCACAAAACCGAGAATGGACCAGTTTACCCGGGTAAAGAGCTCTCTTAAGTTTGCCATAGAGCCGACCACCAGGCAGAAGATATAGATGAGGTACATACCCGTCTGGAATGTCTTTTTGATCTGCCTGACTCTGGGGATGAAGGAGCAGGCGATCCCCAGGGTGGTAATGGCCAGGATGGTGACGG
>CAZQVX010000145.1:0-4288 GCA_964596845.1 uncultured Syntrophomonadaceae bacterium
TGGTTGATTGCTGCTTTGACCCGCTCTTTAGAGCTCTGCATTGTAGATCACCCCTTTAAAAATATAACTGACCGGAGGGTTTTTGTAAATTTACTCAGCTGCTGCAATCTGTAATAGCCGGATTTCATCTTCTGCAAGCCTTGCAGACAGATTGTGGGGCTCGTATTGGAGGGGAAGTTTTGTGGGGTCGATCTCAAATATGGTCTTCGCCAAGACGCAGGCATTCAAGTATGCCCCTTTCGCGTTTTGATGCTTGCCATCCTTAGCGTATAAGTCAAGCATACCTCGGAGCCTGTGCCAGGCGCCGCCGCATTTTGCGATGAGACTGCCCTTACACAAATCGTGAAGAGCTACAAATGCCTTATCTACCTTTTTCTGACCCCCAGGATTGTCTTTTTCCGACCATGTATTCATAAAGACAGCGGTAGCACCGCTGCCCGAGACTGCCCTGAACAGCTCAACTCCCAGTTCAAAAAACGTTTCGCCATCATCAAAAGGATGCGCTCTTTGCTGCAAGACCACGTAGTCGTAAACGCCAAATTGAATGTTGGGTATTGAACAATATGAATTAAGATGCCAGCGCCAGTCAACGTTCGGATGCGTAAGCATTACGGAGCGGACATCCTTTCCGGCCTGTTTGCACAGGGCAGAAAACAACCAGGGCAGATTTTCGTAATAGGTATGGCTGTTGCCGATAAATAATACGTTATGAGTTTTCATATATGGATCTATTAATTAGACGTATGGCAGGGGATCCCTTCCTACACTCACAAGCTTTTAAACCGAAAATATGGCGCAGAGCTCGTCGCGGTTTCGGTGTAAAGCAAAGGTCGAAAATTCCGGTCCGGCAAGATCATTCTCTTCAGTTATTGGCACCACGAGCTTCAGCAGAAGTTTTACTGATTACATCATTACTAAGTAGGGTTTACGTTCACGTCTGCAGAATTATGCCTGGGAGGAAGTAAATAAAAGAAGGGTGGGATTAGCCGATTGGTAAGGCGTGACAGCCAAGAACTATACTTGCCTAAATTTGTATATAACTGAAGGGAGCGATAAATAGTGAACAGACAATCAACTATGGGACAATGTTACCTTTGCCGTGGTAGGTTTTCTAAAAGAGGGATGAGCAGGCATTTAAAATCCTGCACCGCTAATCACTCCGCTTTCGCCAGTGCTGTAAAGGTGATGACAGCGGAGGAAAAAACAAAAATCCAGGATTGCTTGCATGTGCGGGTAGAAGGTCGTCACCTGCCCGAATACTGGATGCACCTGGAGGTCCCGGCCTCTGCAACCCTGTACGACCTGGATTTATTCCTGCGCGATATCTGGCTGGAGTGCTGCGGCCACTTAAGCCTGTTTACCATTAACGGCCAAGGTTATAGCCGGGAGCCGGATGATGAATTTTATGATAAGGGCATGGATGTCCCTCTAAACAGGGTCGTGAGTGCAGGTGAATATTTTAACTACGAATATGATTTCGGCAGCACCACCGAGCTGACTTTAAGGCTGGTGGGAAAAATAAACAAGTGTTCCTCCGGCAAAAAGATTTCCATCCTTGCTCGCAATGAGCACCCGCAGTATCGCTGCAGTTATTGCGAGAATATAGCGGTACAGATCTGTGCGGAGTGCCAGTGGGACAGCGGAGGATGGCTGTGCGAAAAATGCGCTGAAGAACATGAATGCGATGAAGATATGCTTCTTCCGGTGGTGAATTCTCCGCGAGTGGGCGTTTGCGCTTATAGGGGGTAGCAAACAGGTGCTGATAGCGAATATGACCAGATTCTATTCAATGCAAAAACATACTTGCTGTTTCTGGCCAGTTCATCTAACGCTATTGGCGCAACCCCGATATGAAATTGTTCTTGCTTAAGTGCATCCAACTGGGAGAGTGTGAAAACCATGATGGGGATATCCTGCATCCCGATGTTTATTCAATGGTTAACCCTCCTGATCTCGCCTGCGGTAACCGATGAATCCGCCGATCATGAGAAGCACGGCCGCGGCAGTAAGCAGGGCGATTTTGGCGAAATTCATCTCTTCAAGAGGCAGCTGGGGAACGAACCCGTAGGGCGCCAGGTTGATCATCCATTCAGGCAGCTTAAGCAGCCCGCCCAGGTATAGGACGAAAAACGAATAAGCCAGGTAAAGCCAGGTCAGACCTACGCCTTGAGGCGCGATACCGATGAGCAGCACAGCCAGGCCAATGAGCAGCAGGGTGGCCGGGTAATAAGCCATGCCGGCGTTAAAAAAGGTGCTGAAAGAGATGGGTTCATCCATTACCGCTGCCGCTGCGGACCATAGACCGATGATACCTAACAGGAGTGCAATAAAACCAAAGAAGACGGCAATGAACAGAAAGCTGCCCAGAAGACGGCTCCGCGATACCGCTCGCGCCAGCAGGTGTTCTGTCCTCTTCGCTTTCTCTTCGCCTCTAACTTTGTTGATCATCAAGAGAGCGGGGATCGCGGCCACTATGGCCAGCACGGATGTTAACATGGGCATAAATTGTTCCGTGACCGAGAAACCTTCCACCATGGGCAGAGCATCTTTAAGTATCTCCATGGACTCCAGGTAGGCCTCCAGATCTCCCATCACTGATCCATAAGAGGCACCCAAAACAAACAACCCTGCCGCCCAGCCGATGATTGCGGCACGCTGAAGCTTCAAGGCCAGGCCCAGAGGGCTTTGCAAGAAAGCCGAGGCGCTGTTTCGGCCCGGCCTGACCGGGATAAACCCTGCTTCGAGATCGCGGATGGAGTTAAGGTAGAGGGCCAGCCCCGTGACCGCAAAAGCGGCGCCCACTGTTAAGAGAATGGGCCACCAGTAATTGTTGACATATGCTTCGGTCCGGAGGACCCAGTTAAAGGGAGAGAACCAGGATAAAGCTTCCATGCTGACATCACCGATAGCGCGAACGAGATAGGCCAGGCCGAAAAAGGCAAAGGCATAACCGGAGGTACCCCGGGCGTTATTGGCCAGCTGCGCAATAAGGGCGGTTGCGGCGGTAAAAATAATCCCTGTAGCTCCCAGGACAGCTCCATAAGAGAGGGAGCCTTCCAGGCCCATACTCTCAATGCCTAAAGCGAAGAGACCAAACCCTGTCAGGAGCGCTATTATTATATTGGCGCCGAATAATACCAGTATGGTCGCGCTCAAATTTGACAGGCGGCCCACAGGGAGAGAACGAAGCATTTCGATTCGTCCGCTGTCTTCATCGCCCCGGGTATGGCGGACAACCGTCAAGATGCTCATAATAGCAACGGCCAGTGCGGTGAACAGCAGCATCTGGTGAGCCATGATCGCGCCGTAAGTGTAGTTATCCAGACCGTATCCGATACCAAACATAGCCGTTACCGCAGGGTTTCGCATGGTTTCAGCCATAATTATTCTGTCGGGTCCATCGGGAATCAGACCTGGATAGGCCACCGCGATAACCAGGGTCAAGCCCACGATGGAAACTATCCAGATTGGAATGCGGAGGCGATCCCGGCGGAGAATCAGGCGGACATGTCTTCCCGTATGGTTAAAGAGCTTTTTCCACATTACCGGGCCCCCCCGGCAACTTCGTAATGGCGCATAAAGAGATCTTCTAAAGTAGGAGGAGCGCTTTCCAATTTGATCACGCCAAATTGGCTGATATACTTGATCACGCCGCCCATCTCTTCGCTGTCAACCTGGAAGGTGTATCCTTCTGCTTTTTCCTGAAGATCATGCACGCCCTTTACTTCATACAGGGATATTATCGGCTCTGCGGTTTCCACCACCATTTGCGTTCTGGTCAGGTGGCGCAGATCTTTCAAGCTGCCTGCTTCAATGATCTTACCCGCTCGAATGATGCTTACTTTGTCACACAGCCGCTCTACTTCGGACAAAATATGGCTGGAAAGCAAAACACTTTTACCGGCCTGTTGGGCATCCAGGATGCACCCTTGAAATACCTTCTCCATCAAAGGATCGAGTCCCGATGTGGGTTCATCCAAGATATAGAGCTCGGCATCCGCGGCAAAGGCGGCGATGAGGGCAACTTTTTGGCGGTTTCCCTTTGAGTAGGCGCCGCATTTTTTGGATGGATCCAGGTCGAATTTCTGAATAAGCTCCTCGCGCCTGCTTCGGCTATGGGAACCGCGCAGCTTGACAAAGAGATCGATCACTTCACCGCCGGTGAGATCGGGCCACAAGTTTACCTCTCCGGGCACATAGGCGATTCTTTTGTGGATCTCCACGGCATTTTTCCAGGCGTCCCGTCCGAAGATTGAAGCTGTTCCCGCGTTTGCTTTTAAAATCCCCA
>CAZQVX010000146.1:0-4288 GCA_964596845.1 uncultured Syntrophomonadaceae bacterium
CCGGTGTGGGGCGTCACGAACTGCCCCTGGCGACGGCGGCCATTCTGCTGGGCGGTCATGCCCGGGTGGGCTTTGAAGATAATGTCTTTTTTGAAAAAGGGGTCCTGGCTAAGAGCAATGCCCAGTTGGTCGAGCGGGTTGCCCGCATTGCCCGGCTGCACGGCCGCGAAGTGGCTGCACCTGACGAAGCCCGCCGCATCCTGCGGCTGCCCCTGCGTTAGTTACTCTGGTGCCAGGCACCAAAGTAACTAACTTTTGTTGAGGGCGCCGGGTCGCTCCAGGTAGAGCAGCAGCATGGAGATATCGGCGGGGGTGACCCCCTCCAGGCGGGCGGCCTGCCCCACGGTATAGGGGCGCGCCCGGGACAGCTTCTGCCGCGCCTCTGCCGAAAGATGGGCAGCCCTATCGTAATCAAAATCCTCGGGGATCACTTTCCCCAGGTGTCGCTCCGTTCTCTCTAAGGCGCGCTGCTGTTTCTCGATGTAGCCGCTATACTTAACCTGGTTTTCCACCTCGCTGAGGGTGCCTGGGGATAGGGGAGGAAGTGCGGCATTTTCAATTTCGAGAAGCCTGTGGTAGCTGATCTCGGGGCGGCGCAGCAGCTCCTCGGCGGATAGCGGGTGCTGCAGCGGAGCCGAGCCCCAGGATTCCAGCTGCCGGTCCATGGCGCCGCCAGGGTGGTAGCGTTTCTCCTGCAGGCGCTGCCGCTCTTTGTCGATAAAATCTTTTTTTCGGCGGTAGAGTGTGTAGCGCTCTTCGCTTACGAGCCCCACCCGGTAACCTGTTTCAGTCAGCCTTAAGTCGGCGTTATCCTGCCGCAGCAGCAGGCGATATTCGCTGCGCGAGGTAAAGATGCGATAGGGCTCCTCCACCCCCCGCGAAACCAGATCATCGATGAGCACCCCGATATAGGATTCACTGCGTTTCAAGATAAGCGGATCTTCGCCCCGCAGCTGCCGGGCGGCGTTGATTCCGGCGATGAGTCCCTGAGCCGCCGCCTCTTCATAACCGGTGGTCCCGTTGACTTGGCCGGCGAGAAAGAGACCGCTGATGAGTTTGCTTTCCAGCGATGGTTTCAACTGGTCCGGCGGAGCGAAGTCGTATTCGATGGCAAAAGCGGGGCGAATGATCTCCACCCGCTCCAGCCCGGGCACAGTCTTAAGAAAAAGCTCCTGGATATGGGGCGGCAGGCCTGTGGACATTCCCTGCAGATACATCTCGTCGGTGTCGGGTCCCTCCGGCTCGATGAAAATGGGATGGCGCTCGCGTTCGGCGAAGCGGACGATTTTATCTTCGATAGAAGGGCAATAGCGGGGCCCTCTGGTGGGGCCGCTGCTGTAGGGCTGGGCTTCAGCCAGGTTCGTGCGGACAATGCGGTGCGTATCTATATTGGTATAGGTCAGCCAGCAGGACAGCTGTTTCTCGGGGACAGCTGTGGAGAGAAAGGAAAAGGGCGGTGCCTGCGGGTCTCCCTGCACTTCTTTGAGCTTGCTGAAGTCGATGCTCCGCCGGTGCACCCGCGGCGGAGTCCCTGTCTTGAACCGCTGCAGGGTAAAGCCCAGACGCAGCAGGTTTTCGGCCAGGGTTACAGGAGGTCGCAGCCCCCCGGGGGCGAAGTCATGTCCCTGCGAACCGAAAAATATCTTGGAGCGCAGGTAGACACCGCCGGCCAGGACAACGCTGCGGGCGGGGTAGAAAGCGCCGCTGCGCCCGCGCACGCCCTGCAGCGAACATTTCTCGAAGATGATCTCCTCAGCCATATCTTCACGCAGCGAGAGCAGGGGCTCGCGCTCCAGGACGCGGCGCATGGTTTTCCGGTAGTTGTCCTTGTCTATCTGCACCCGCAGCGCTTGCACTGCCGGCCCCTTGCCCGTATTTAAGAGGCGCAGTTGAAGCAGGTTGCCATCGGCGTTGCGGGCCATCTCGCCGCCCAGGGCATCGATTTCGCGCACCAGATGCCCTTTACCCGGCCCGCCCAGTGAGGGGTTGCAGGCCATCACCGCTACCAGATCCAGGTTGAGCGTAAGGAGCAGCGTGCGGCAGCCCAGCCTCGCTGCGGCCAGGGCCGCCTCACAGCCGGCATGGCCTGCACCGATAACGACAATATCATAATCGCTATTGTGCGGGATGCATCCGAAATCCATCTGTTCACCCCGATATTTGACGTTTATTGAAGTGCATTAGATTATAACCCAGCAGGTGAGGCGGTTCAACCCCGTTGTGGCGACTTAATGAAAGGGTGAACTGGGTGAACTGGGGGCCTGGCACCTGAGTTCACCAAGCCGGCGGCGGCGCTAGACCTGTCCGCGGGCAATGGGGGTCAGGCGCCGGTTCAGGCCGCTTATGACCCGCAAAGCGGGCGCCGCCTGGCGGCGTTTATACTCAGCCCGGTCGACCATGGCGGTGATCCGCTGCACCAGGGCCGCCTCAAAGCCCCGTTCGACAATTGCACCGGGCGAAAGGTGCTCATCCAGGTAGAGGCTCAAAATGGGGTCAAGGATACTGTAGGGCGGCAGGGAGTCCTCATCTACCTGATCGGGGCGCAGTTCGGCGGAGGGGGGTTTGCTGATGGTCCGCCCGGGGATAACCACCCGGCCCCTCCTGTTTATGGAGCGAGCCAGTTCGTAGACGGTCAGCTTGGGCAGATCGGCCAGCACCGCCAGGGCTCCGGCCATATCGCCGTAAAGGGTGCAGTAGCCCACGGCCAACTCGGAGCGGTTCCCCGTGGTCAAAAGAAGGCGCCGCTCCCGGTTGGCGATAAGCATCAAAATATCGCCCCTGATGCGCGCCTGCAGATTCTCCTCAGCCAGATCCAGCTGCGGCTTGCCGGTGGGGTTGAGGGCTAGCAGGTAAGATTCAAAAAAAGGAGTAATGGGGATAGTGCGGGTTTCCAGGCCCAGGTTATCCGCCAGGGCGCGGGCATCCTCCAGGCTGTGCGGCGGCGAGTAGTCCGAGGGCAGCAGCACTCCGAGCACATTATCCGGGCCGAGCGCCTCTGCGGCCAGGGCGGCGACCACCGCCGAATCGATGCCGCCGCTCAGCCCCAGAAGGGCCCGTTGAAAGCCGTTCTTTGCAAAGTAGTCTTTGATTCCGAGATTCAAAGCACGGCTGATGGTGATGATATCCTCAACGGGGGCGTCGTACTCCCCGGCTGCGGGAACAAAAAGATCCCCGGCGTTAACGTAAAGAATATCTTCGGTAAAAGAGGCGGCCCGGGCGATCACCTCGCCGCGATCGTTGCAGGCTAAGGAAGCCCCATCAAAGACCAGTTCGTCGCTGCCTCCGGCCAGGTTGGCCATGAGCAGGGCGCAGTGCTGCTCTCCGGCCAGCGCAGTCACGGCGCTTTCCCGCCGTGCTTGTTGTCCCAGGTGATACGGAGAAGCCGCCGGGAGAATAAGCACCCTTTTCTCCCCTTCGGTCAGCGCCTCGTGCGGCGGCAGCAGCTTCCGGCGCTTCGGTTCAAAAACCCTTTCCCCGATGGCGACCGCCGCCGATAGATCACCCCACCGTTCCCAGGTGCTCCCTCTGCCGGCGGTGAAATAGCAGTTTTCCCGAAAAGGCGCCCGGTTTTCCAGGGCTGCCTTGGGGTAAACTGCCGATAGTTTCCCCTCTTTCAGCAGAACTGCGGCGTTGTAAAGGCCGTCCCGACAGCGGCAGCATGTGCCCAGCAGCATGGCTGCAGAAGAGTGCGCAGTCAGCGGGGCCAGCTCCTCTTCGACAAGCGCTTCTATCTCCGAAATGAAGCCGCCGTAAAGCAGCAGGTCCTGCGGCGGGCCCCCGGCAAGGGCGAGCTCGGGAAAGACTACCAGTCCGGCTCCCTTAGCCTTCGCCGCCTCGTAAAACCGCCTGATTCCGGCGGCATTCCGGCGCAGGGCGCCTGCAGCAGGGTTCAACTGGGCCAGGGCGAAGAGCATGACGCTTCCTCCTTAAATAAAAGCTCACGTGGAAAGCCGTTGTCCCCCGCGAGCGCTCTGTAAAATAGTAGATTATTCTGGAAGCATTATAATCTCAGGCCGGGCCAAAAGTCAAGAAAGCAAGTCAGTAAAACAGTGTTGCGGGCCTGTGAGGTCCGTGATCGTCAGTTATTCATTCAGTCGGTAAACAGGCGCCGGGCGCCGGTTTACTAACGGCGTGGATATTTGTCGCTCGTGGAAGGAAGAAGTAACTTTTACCGCGAAAATAAGAGCGGCCCCATTTAATGATGCCGGGCGTCAGGTGCAAAAACTTTGAAAGGGAGAAGAGACTAGTGAAAGCAGCATTTATTGTCAACCCGCTGGCCGGGCGGGGT
>CAZQVX010000147.1:0-1758 GCA_964596845.1 uncultured Syntrophomonadaceae bacterium
CGACGGTTTCTATACGATGAAGGACCGGCAGGACGGTTCGGTAATTCTGCGGACCGCGCGTATCCTGCATCCGGGCGACGAATATATCGATGAGGCCAACCGCTATTTCCGGGTGGTCATGCTCGAGGAGAATACCGCCTGGGTGGAGCAGATCAAAGAGAAAGGCCCCGCCGCCGGCGACGCCGGGGCGGGGGTGCAGCCCTCTGCGGGGGAAATGGCGGCCGGTCAGAGCGCCCAGGGTGCCCAGAGTTCTGAAAAAAAACCGGCCATAGGCATTTACCACACCCACGGCGCCGAGTCCTATGTCCCTTCTGACGGGACAGACACCATCGATCAGGGCGGCGGCATCCTTCAGGTAGGCGATGTCCTGGCCAACGCTCTGGAGAAGAAGGGCTACACTGTGGACCATATCCGCGAACCGCATACCCCTCACGATGCCGGGGCTTACCAGCGCTCGCGCCGCACCGCCGAAGAGCTGGTTACGGAGGGGGATAAACTTATTTTCGACGTGCACCGCGATGCCGTCCCCGCTGAAGAGTACGAGCGGACCGTCGACGGCGAAGAGGTTACCAGGATCCTTCTCGTCGTGGGCCAGCAGAACCAGAACTCGGATAACAACCGCAACTTTGCTCTCAACTTAAAGGAGATCGCCGACAAGGAGCACCCGGGGCTGATCAAGGGGATCCTGGGCGCCCAGGGTAACTACAACCAGGATCTTACCCCGCGGGCTATGCTCATCGAGGTGGGCTCTCATGAAAATAGCCGCGAAGACGCCGAAAGGGCTGTCGCCCTCTTTGCCGATGTGGTGGATGTTTATGCCGCCGGGTCCGGCGCCTCACCCGGGGGCGGGAAGGCCGCCATGCAGAGCGACCGTTTCTCTCTGGGCAGCATTTTAAAAGTGGTCCTGGTGGCGGCCGGGGCTCTCCTCGCCTATCTGCTCATCGCGGCGGGCAGCCTGGAGGAATTCAGAAACAAACTCAGTAACTTTTTTAAACGTGAATTCGCCGATGTGCTGAATTTTGGCCGCCGGGGCGGCGGGGACCGCGGCAGGGATGATTGACCCCGAAGGCGCCTTCATTGAGGTGATAGCTTGGAAAGATATCTGGCGGCAACCTCTCTGGGCATAGGTTTTGGCTTTGCCGCGCGCCTGCTTATGCTGCGCTCCGACTACCGTCAGTACCCCGCCTATCCCCATGGGTATGTGACGCATATTTCGCTGGGCCTCGTCGCGGCGGTCCTGGGTGCGCTGGCGGTGCCGGCAATAATGGAGAGAGAATTTGCCGCGGTGACCTTTCTCTCTCTGGCGGCAACGCAGTTTCGCGATATCCGCCAGATTGAGCGGGAGACTTTGAGCAAACTGGATCTCTCCAACCTGGTCGCCCGGGGCCCCGACTACATTGAGGGGATCGCCCGCGTTTTTGAAGCGAGAAACTACCTGGCTATGCTCATCGGCCTGCTCACCAGCGGCCTGACCTATCTGGCCGGCACTGCCGCCGGTCTTGCCGCAGGTTTTATTGCTCTCCTGGGCGCCCTGCATCTTATGCGAGGGCCTGTCATCGGCAAGGTCGCCCTGGTCCGCCAGGCTGAGCTGAGCTTCAAGGGGCCCAATCTTTTTGTTGAGGATATTCATTTTATGAACCTGGCCCGGGAGGAGGCCCGCCGCACCATCCTGGAGCGCGGCCTGGGGGTCATGATTGAGCCCTTCGACGACAATGCCCGGGAAATATTGGCCAACAGCGGGCAGCGCATGGCCATTGC
>CAZQVX010000147.1:1858-4279 GCA_964596845.1 uncultured Syntrophomonadaceae bacterium
GTGATCACCCTGGACCCGGCCTTGACGGGCGGAGGCGGGGCGCCTGTCTTTGTGGCCCGCGATAAGGAAGAGCAGGATCGCATCGCCACC
Organism: uncultured Syntrophomonadaceae bacterium; assembly: GCA_964596845.1. GTDB lineage: Bacteria > Bacillota > Dethiobacteria > DTU022 > DTU022 > JAAZIN01. Next base: position 1,949 of record CAZQVX010000147.1, read on the forward strand.
TACCTGGCCCGGATCACCGCGGGGGTCGTCCACGATCTGGAAAACGGTGTCTACATCCTGGTAAAACATTGACGGTCGTTATGGTTGTTTATTACAGCGGGGGGTCGCTTTTCCCCGCCCTTCTTGCCGCGATGAAGCACTGCCGGCCCGCCCTGGGGCTGGAGCAGGCCTGGGGTGAGGCTATAAGCTGGATCGAGGCGGACCGCCGGCGGGGCGAGCGGTCCTTTTTATTGGAGCGCTTTTCCGAAACCACCGGCCCCGGGGGCGAAATCATCTGCCTGGCCGCCGCCGGGGTGCCCCCCCTCATGTTCAGGCGCACCCTTGAGGGCCTGGGCGGACTGCTCGAGAAAAACTGCCGGACGCCGGTGCTGCCGGCGGTCTACCCCCTCCCCTGGAGGCGCCGCTGGGAAAAGAGCGGCAGCGCCCGCCGCCGAAAAGCCTGCTGGAGGGATATCGAAGCCTTTGTGGAGCGGACCAGGCTGCAGATTGAGCTGATCAGAGCGCGATGATCGTCATCTTTCAGTGTTTCGGCGGCACGCATACTTCGGCGGCGGCAGCTTCCATCTACCTGGGAAAGCTGCCCCGGCGGCGCCGCCCGCACCCCGGAGAACTTTTGAGCCTGCCCTATTTCGACCGCAACAACAGCGGAGAGGTGGGTGATCTTAACTATGCGGGGCGCGATGGGCAGGGCAACCCGGTCTTTATCCTGGGGAGCGGCCGCTGGGGCGCCCAGGTTCGGGGGCTGGCCGGCGCCCTGCTGAAAATGGCCGGGCCCGAAGCGCCTGAGGTGGCGGTCATCGACTGCCTGCCTGCAGTAAGCCTGCCTGTCCGGGTGGGCGGCTATGCTTCGCGCCGCCTGGGGCTTACCGCTCTGGGGCGTCCTCTGGTCTGCCGGGGGATTCTCTGGAACTATCCCCGTCTCCTGGCGCTGGTCGAGCGCTTCGAGGCAGATCCTGCGCCCTATCTGCTGCTTTAGTTTTGTTTGACACCCGCTTGAAATACCGGGATAATGAAGTAAACTTTTCCGCTGAAGGAGGGGGCCCGGTGGGAGGCAACATAGTCGCCATCGTCGGACGGCCCAATGTGGGCAAGTCTACACTGTTCAACCGCCTCACCGCTGCGCGGACCGCCATCGAAGAGAAGGTCCCCGGGGTGACGCGGGACCGCCTTTACGGCGCTGCCGAATGGCGCGGCGAAAACTTTATTGTCATCGATACGGGCGGTATCACTTTCGAGCAGGGTGATCCCCTGATCAAACAGGTGCGGCTCCAGGCCGAAGTGGCCATCGAAGAGGCCCAGGTCATCCTTTTCTTGCTCGACGGCCGGGAGGGGCCGGCGCCCCTGGACCAGGAGATTGCCGGTCTCTTGCGCCGCAGCGGCAAACCGGTTGTCCTCGCGGTCAACAAGATCGATCACCCCGGCGCCGCCGCCGGAACACTGGATTTCTACAGCCTGGGCATGGGCGATCCCCTGCCGCTTTCCGCCGCCCACGGGCGCGGCACCGGCGACCTGCTCGACCGGATCTACGAGCTTTTCCCCGCGGAAGAAGCCGGCGCCGGGCCCGACGAGGAGGCCGTCAGGGTGGCTCTGGTGGGCCGGCCCAATGTGGGCAAATCGCAGCTGCTCAACACCATCCTGGGGCGGGAGCGGGTCATCGTGAGCGCCGTGCCGGGGACGACCCGCGACGCCATCGACACCCCTTTTCTCTACAATGACACCCCTTACGTGCTCATCGACACCGCCGGAGTGCGCCGGAAGAGCAGGGTCAAAGAGGCGGTGGAATATTACAGCGTGCTCCGCTCGCTGAAAGCGGTGGAGCGCTCAGACTTAGCCCTGCTGCTGCTCGACGCTGAAAGCGGCATCGCCGAGCAGGAGCAGAAGCTGGCCGGATACGTGGACCAGGCCGGGCGGGGCCTCATCATCGGGGTGAACAAGTGGGATCTCATTGAAAAACGCCAGGAGGCGCGGCGAGATTGGAAAAAAGAGATTGCCCGCGCTTTCGCCTTCGCCCCTTACGCCCCCACCGTCTTCTTCTCCGCTTTGACCGGCAGTCGGGTGCCCGATCTTTTTCCTCTCTTCGAGCAGGTCCGGCAGGAGCTCTACCGGCGGGTGTCCACTTCACTGTTAAATGAACTGCTTATCGACGCCCTGGCGGTAAATCCGCCGCCCTCCTACAAGGGCAACCGGCTCAAGATCTACTACGCCGCCCAGGTCTCGGTGAAGCCGCCGACCTTCGTCTTCTTTGTGAATAATCCACAGTATATGCATTTTTCCTACCGGCGCTATCTTGAGAACAGGCTGCGCGAGGCCTTCGGCTTCGCCGGCGTCCCT
>CAZQVX010000148.1:0-4215 GCA_964596845.1 uncultured Syntrophomonadaceae bacterium
TGTTCGGCGAAGGTCCGGCTGAAGTAGTGCTCACCGGTGCCGTCCTCTTTATAGACAAAGTACTTATATTCGGTATTTTCAGGATAGAGCGCCGCCAGAATGGAGGCTTCTCCGGGAGCGCCGATGGGCCCCGGCGGCAGCCCCGGGTTTTGGTAGGTGTTGTAGGGTGAAGGGATCTTTGTGTCGGCAATGGATATGACCTCTTTGACCTCACCCAGGATATACTGGATGGTGGCGCAAGACTCAAGGGGATAGCTCTCAGAGAGGCGGTTGTGAAAAACGCCGGATATGAGCTTGCGCTCGCAGTCCACCCGCGCTTCGCGTTCGATAATGGAAGCGAGGGTCAGGGCTTCGTGCGGGGTCAGGCCCAGATCGGCGCAGTGCCGCCGCAAGGTATCGCTGAAGAGGCCGTCGAAGCGGCGCAGCATGAGGCCGATGATCTCTTCTTCGGTGGAGCCGGCGGCGATCTCATAGGTGTCGGGAAAGAGGTAGCCCTCGAGGGCATATTTAACCCCGGGGGCGGCGGCCGCCTCTTTAAGAAAAGGAAACTGCTCCAGCGTGAGGCCGGGCGGCGCGGCAGCAGCCTGCAAAAAGCGCTCCCCGTCGGCGAGGCCCGCTTCGGCCAGGCGATGGGCAATCTGCTCTACGGTATAGCCCTCGGGGATGGTGAACCAGTTCGTCTCCAGATCGACGTCGCCCGAGGCGATCTTCTCCGCAATTTCGGGCAGGCTCAGGGAGGGGTTCAGCTCGTAGGCGCCGGCTTTGAATGCCTGTTCAAGTTGATGGCGGCGGGCATAAACCCGGAAGGCAAATCCGCTGCGGATAACTCCTTTTTCAGCGAGAAGCGAGGCTATCTGCCGGGCGCCCGCACCCGGTTCAATCTCCACGCGAATAGTTTCAGCTCCGGCCAGGACATCGACGGGGCGAAGCAGGTGGTTGATCCCGACAGCCGCACCGGCTGCACTGAGGATCAAAAGGGCCAGAATTGCGCAAGGAATGATTATGCGCTTATTTGCAGCCACTGCTGCACCCCCCTTTCATCTTTCTATGTAAGAGAGGCAGCGTTTTAAAAGAAGTCCTCGCCGTCATCTTCCTCTTCGTCATCATCGAGTTCATCCAGCTCATCGAGATCGTCCAGACGCTCTTCCCAGGACGTCGCCACGCGCTCCCATTCTTTCTCGTCATCCACTTCGGTCAGTGTCTCTTCGCCCGTATCCTCGTCAATTTCGATGCGAAAGATGTAAGCGTCTTCTTCTACATCGACCTCGATTTCGTCCTCTTCCCCATCATCATAGGCGGGCAGCAGGATGGCATACCGTTTTTCATCAACGACAAAAGCATCGATTACCGCAAAATCATGCTCCTGGCCCTCTTCATCGGTCAGGGTTACCACGTCATTCCTGTTTACGCTGCTTTCCTCCATCACCGAACACACACTCCTTTAAAGTTTATGCGGCTTTACTGCCGGGCCGGACCGGAGGCACTGTTGAGATATGTTTCCAGAATCAACACGGCGGCGAGCATATCCCGCACCTTCTTGCGGGCGCTCCGCCTGACGTTGGCTGTAATCAGGGTTCTCTCGGCAGCCCGGGTAGTCAGGCGTTCATCGACAAATTCCACCGGAATGCCGGTGTGGCCTTCGATGGCCGCCGCAAATTCTTCCACTTTCTGCACCGCTTCGCCCCGGGCCCCGGACATGTGCAGCGGCAGGCCGGCCACGATGCGGGTTACGCTGTGCTCTCTGCACAGTTCGCCCAGCTGTTTCAGGGCGGCGGTTAAATTTTCAGCGGGGATCACAGTCAGCCCCTGGGCGGTGATGCCGAGCGGATCGGAGACAGCCACGCCTATTCTTTTTTGCCCGATATCCAGCCCCAGGATACGCAAAAACAGCTCCTTTATCCTTCCTCACCGGCACCGGCGTCGGCATCGGCGTGCTGTAGGTAGCTTCCCACCAGCTCTTCAAGTAGTTCATCCCGCTCGACCTGCCGGATGAGGCTGCGCGCATTGAGATAATTGGTGATATAGGCGGGATCACCCGATAAAAGATAGCCTACCAGTTGATTTAAAGGATTATACCCTTTCTCTTTCAGAGCTCCGTATACGGCCAGCAGGATCCTTTGCGCCTGGTTTTCACTCTCCTCAGCCCCAATCTGAAAGAATACTGTTTTATCCTGCTGTTGATCCATCTCCAGATCCCCCTCCAGGTTCATTCGTCAAGGCGTCAGCTGCCGCCGCCGGTAAGCTGTTCGCATTAAGCTGCCGCCGGTTAGATGCTCGCATTCAGCCGCCGCTGGTCAGCTGCTCGCGGACCAGATCCCTGACCAGCTGCAGCGCTTCCGGCAGGGCAGCCGGATCTTTGCCGCCCGCCTGGGCCATGCCCGGACGGCCGCCGCCCCCTCCGCCGGTGCGGCGGGCCGCTGCGGCTATTATATTATTCGCCTGCAAGCCCCGCTTAACCAGATCGGCGGTAACTGTCCCCACCAGCAAGACCTTGCCTTCATGGACCGCTCCTAAAACCGCCACTGCCGAGGGCAGGCTGTTTTTAAGCTGGTCAGTCATGGCGCGCAGCTCGTCGAAACTTTCGGCGCTGACGGCGGCGCTGAGCACGCGCACCCCTTCGACTATTTCTACGCCGGACAAAAGCTCTTTAACGCTATAGCTGTGCAGCCGCTCTTTTAATTGCCGGTTGGCGCGCTCCAGGTTATGGTTCGCCTCGAGCAGCTCTTCTGCCTTCTGGGGCAGCTGTTCCGGAGCGGCCTTCAGAAGGGCGGCCAGTTCGTCGAGCATGTCGCCGGCAGCGGCGGCGCGGCGGTGGGCGGCCAACCCTGTGAGCGCCTCGATACGGCGCAGCCCCGAGCCGATGCTCTCTTCGAAAAGAAGGCGGAAAAAGCCGATCTCTCCCGTAGCCCGGACATGGGTGCCCCCGCAGAGCTCTTTGCTGTATGTGCCCGCGCTGATCACCCTGACGGTTTCCCGGTCATATTTTTCGGCAAAGAGAGCTGTCGCCCCGCTGCGCTGCGCCTCGGCGAGGCTCATCTGCTCGGCGGTGACGGGCAGGTTCTCCAGGATGACCCCATTGACTATATCCTCGACGCGGCGTTTCTCTTCGGGAGTAAGTGCTTTAAAATGGGTAAAATCAAAGCGCAGCCGGTCGGAGTTGACCAGGGAACCGGCCTGGTCCACATGCTCGCCCAGGGTCATTTTCAGAGCCCGATGCAGCAGGTGGGTGGCGGTGTGGCTGCGGCAGATGCCACGGCGGCGGAGCTGCTCTACCCGGGCGGTGACGCGGTCTCCTTTTGCCAGGCGCCCGCTCTCTACCCGCCCCGCGTGGACGATCTGCCCGGCGGGGGTGAAGAAGACCCCGGTGACGGCGGCTCGCCCCTGTGCCTGGTCAGCCTGGGCTCCCGGTGATCCTTGCGCTCCTTGATCCCCTTGCGCTGCGGCGGACTCGATGATCCCGCTGTCCCCCACCTGTCCGCCCGCTTCGGCGTAAAAAGGGGTACGGTCGAGAAAGATCTCTACGGAATCCCCCCCGGCGGCGCTCTCCCGGACCGCTCCGTTGACCAGGAGCAGCTTGATCTCGGCTTCTTCTTCGAGGTGATCATAGCCGGTAAAGAGTGTTTCCAGATCTCCGGCGGCGGCGTAGAGTTCGCCTGAGGCGCCTGCCGGGCCCGCTGCACCCCCGCCGGCTTCTCCGGTGGCGGCCCGCGCCTCCCGGGCCCGCTGCTGCTGTTCGCTCAGGCGGTTGTTAAAGGTATGGCGATCCACGGTCATCCCCTGCTCGCCTAAAATTTCGGAGGTGAGATCCAGGGGAAAGCCGTAAGTATCATACAGTTTGAAAGCCAATTCGCCGGGCAAAAGTGTCAGCTGTTTTGCCTTGAGCGTCTCGATGTAACCCTCCAGGATGTCGAGGCCTGTGGCCAGGGTTTCCTGGAAACGCTTTTCCTCGTTCTCGACGACCTGGGTGATAAATTCGCTGCGCTCTTTTATCTCGGGATAAGCCCCGCCCATAAGCCCGGCCAGCAGCGGCACCGTGTCCGCCAGAAAAGTGCCCTCGAGGCCGATGAGGCGGCCGTGGCGCGCGGCGCGGCGGATGAGACGGCGCAGGACGTAGCCCCGCCCCTCATTGGAGGGGAGCACCCCGTCGGCGACCATGAAGGCGATGCCCCGCGAATGCTCGGTGACGATGCGCAGCGAAATTTTATCGCTGCCGGC
>CAZQVX010000149.1:0-1200 GCA_964596845.1 uncultured Syntrophomonadaceae bacterium
GCTCCTGCTCTGCCGGTTGATCAGACCCCTGTTCCTGCTCCTGCTGATCCAGCCCATCATCCTGCTCCGGAACCCGCCCGCTCTTTTCAGGATCCAAGCTCATCCCTCCTAACGATGATGAGATCAATATTCAACGCAAGGCAAATATATCCTTGTTATTGAAGGAAATCGACAAGTACTATCTGCATCATGCGGCGTTTCCCTTTTCGGGCTCAGGGCGCGATTGGCGAGCCAGGGCAATCAATACCGCTCCGGCTATTACAAATGCACCGCCCAGGGCCTGGTTCAGGGTTAAACGCTCTTGAAATAAAATCACTGCGCTGATTGTGGTGAACAGCGGTTCAGTCATGCTGACAATAGAGGCTCTTGTGGGACCGAGCAGCTCGATGCCCTGATAAAATGTCAGAATGGCCAGAAGGGTGGAGAAGATAATAAGGCCAAATATGGGGAGCCATACCGTTGCACTGAAGGTAAAGTTCAGCTTTTCCGTTAACAGGCTCAGTCCGAAGACTCCGAAACCGGCGAAGAGCGAGACAAAGGTGCTGGCGATAAGTGGGGGAATGGTTTTTATGAATCTGTTAACCAGCAGGATATAGGTTGCATAGACCATTGATGTGGTGAGTACCAGCCCCACGCCCCTTGGGTCTACCCGGCCGTATGAGGTGCCCAAGATCAACAAAACGCCGGCAAACGAGATGATGATGGATATGGCAACCGGCCTGGTTAACTTCTCCCTTTCAAATATGCGGGATAACAAAACTACGATTATGGGATAGGTGTAGAGCAGGAGAGAGGCCAAAGAGGGGCTGATGTAGCGTACCGATGTGAGGTAGCAGGTTGAGTGCAGGGTGTAGCAGACTCCGCCCAGAAAAAAAAGGCGATAAAGATCCCTGGCTTTCAGGTTAATCCGGATGCCTTTAGCAAAAAGGTATGCCAGAAAAAAAACTGTTGCCAGAACGAATCGAATGAAGAGGAGGGTAGAGACATTGATGCCGCCCCGGTAAGCATAGATGCCGAATACAGGAATGAGTCCAAAACCGAAAGCCGAAAACAGCACCAGCAAAACGCCTTTGAAAGACTGCTTCATTTATTGCTTCGACCTGCTTTCATTGGTCCGGTAAAATGATTAAACTAAGTTGATGACCTGGCTGTCTGGAGGCAGGGAACTTTTCCAACCTGATGCAAGAATAGCAGTAATTT
>CAZQVX010000149.1:1300-4161 GCA_964596845.1 uncultured Syntrophomonadaceae bacterium
CTTTAAAAACCAATTGCGCACCCGGAAAATGTATATTACAATAAAGGAAGCCTGTGCAAAATAATGTGCACAACTATGGGGGAGGAAAAAGATAGATATGCATCCATTTACCGAATACATCAATCCTTACCTGGGTGAACTGCTGCAGAACATGGCCATGGATAAAATCTTTGTCCGGGGAGAGGGCTGCTATCTTTACGACAAGTCCGGCAACCGCTACCTCGACTGCATCGCTGCTTACGGGGCGCTGCCCTTCGGGCATAACCCCCTACCGATCTGGGAAGCTGTGGCTGACTTCCGCGCATCGGAAGAGCCCAACTTCGTCCAACCTTCATATCTCGATGCCGCCGGACACCTGGCCCAGCGCCTGGTGGATCTGGCTCCATCCGGTTTACGCTACGTCACCTTCGCTAACAGCGGCGCCGAGGCGGTGGAGGCGGCGCTGAAGCTCTGCCGCTCGGCGACAGGGCGACACGGTATTTTGGCGACAGAAAACAGTTTTCACGGCAAAACCCTGGGCGCGCTTTCCGCCACCGGCAACAAGGCCTATCAGGCGCCTTTTGGAGCTCCCGTGGAAGGGTTTGACTTCGTTGGATACGGTGATCTTGCCGCCCTGGAAGATAAACTTACCGCTGCTCCGCATACTTACGCCGCCTTTATTGTTGAGCCCATCCAGGGTGAAGGGGGGATTGTGGTGCCTCCGCCCGGTTATCTCGCCGGGGCCAAGGAGATTTGTGCTCGCTGCGGAGTACTGCTGGTGGCGGACGAGATCCAGACGGGTCTGGGGCGGACGGGGCGCCTTTTTGCCTGTGAAGAAGAGGGCGCCACCCCCGACGTGTTGCTGCTGGCTAAAGCACTGGGCGGCGGCCTTTTGCCCATCGGAGCCTGTCTGAGCACTGCTGAAGTGTACAGCGATCGTTTCGCGCTCAAACATTCTTCAACCTTCGCCGGTAATTCCCTGGCCTGCCGGGTGGGGCTCCGGGTGCTGGATGAGCTTACTGCAAAGGGCGGTGCTTTGCTGCATCAGATCGGGGAGCGGGGCGCGCTATTGCAAAAGGGGCTTTTCGCCCTGCAAAAACAATACCCGCACATCATCAGCGCTGTGCGCGGCAGTGGGCTCATGCTCGGTCTTGAGCTGGGGATCGAGCGGCGCCATTTTACCGGCAGCCTGCTTGGAGTTACCGCTGAACAGGATCTCCTGGCCCCGGCGGCCTCCGCCTATTTGCTGAACCGGGAGCGGATTCGCGTAGCGCCCACGCTGAACGGCGGAAGCGTGATTCGGATTGAGCCGCCGCTTATCATCAGCGCTGACCAATGCCGCCGCGCCCTGGAGGGTATTGCCGCCATGCTGGAGGTATTAAATGAGGCGAATACAGCGAAATTCTTTTCTTTTCTTGTCTCAGAGGATTTCGACCGCAGCGAAGCGGTGAAAACTGCTGCTGTGGAGCCGGCGCATCAGTCTGCCGGGCTGCAGAGGGGAGCAGGGTCTGCACCCATAGAAGCGGCGGGTGAGGCGCAGGCTGTTGCGGAGGGCGCAGAAAGGGTGAATGATGCAGGGCGCTTTGCTTTTCTGGTCCATCCGCTCGATCTGCAGAGCTATTACCAATTTGATCAGAGCCTGCGTCTGTTCAATGAAGATGAGCTGACCCGCCTGGTAAAAAAATGGAGCGGCCTGATGCAGCCTTATGTTATTTCGAGGGCGGATATAGAATCAATAGACGGCAGGCGCGCCCGGGGTGAATTTATCGTTGTGCCGCGCACCGCCGGGGAGCTGGCGCAAATGCCGCGGGCGGAGGCGCTGCGGGAACTAAAAGAGGCGCTGGATCTGGCCCGGGCAGGGGGCGCCGGCCTCGTGGGCCTTGGAGCCTATACTGCTGTTGTCTCCATGGGCGGGCTCTACCTGAAAGACGAGGGGGTTCCGCTGACTACCGGAAACAGCTACACTGTTGTTTCAGCCGCCGAAGCGGTCAACGCGGCCTGTGATAAGCTGGGCATCTTGCTGCAGGACAATAACGTGGCGGTGATCGGCGCCGCCGGTTCCATCGGCAAAGGGGTAGCCCTGCTGCTTTCCGAGAGGGCGGGCGGCCTCGTCCTGGTGGGAAACGCACACAACAAAAACAAGGCTGCGGGAGAAGAGCGGATGCTGGGAGTCGCGGCAGAGATCTACCGCTATCTGGCGGGGCTGCTGCATGCCGGGTTTTTCTTCCCTGCTGGCAGCATCGGCGACCGGCTGGATTGCTGCGGTACCCTGCCCTCACCGGGGGCGCCCCTTGAAGAATTCATTTCTTTTGCCCGCGTCGCCGCCGGGAGGGGAGGCCTGATCCGGCTTACTACATCTGTAAAGAAGGCGCTTTCCGGAGCCGGGATTATTATAAGTGCTACCAACAGCCGTGAAAAGCTGATTCAGCCGGGAGATCTGCAGCCGGGCGCCGTGGTCTGTGATATCTCGCGGCCGCCCAATGTCAATGAAGCTGTAGAGCGAGAGCGCCCCGACGTGCTGGTCATCGACGGCGGCGTCGTTGAGCTGCCCGGGAAGCCCGACCTGGGTTGGGACTTCGGCTTTCCGCAGGGGCTGGCCTACGCCTGCATGGCCGAGACGATGATGCTGGCGTTAGAGCAACGCTATGAACATTTCAGTCTCGGCTCCTCGGGGGTCAACCAGGATTCCATCCTGCAAACCCGCCAGTGGGCCGCCCGCCACGGATTTAAACTGGCCGATTTGCGCAGCTTCGACCTTCCCTTAAGCGAAGCCCGCTGGGAAGGTCTTCTTGCCGCCCGCCAGGGCCAGTGAGCCATGGGGACTGAGCCATGGGGACGGTTGTGTGCCACGAAGCACACTGAAGATAGATGAGTGTCAACTG
>CAZQVX010000150.1:0-4093 GCA_964596845.1 uncultured Syntrophomonadaceae bacterium
ATAAGTTTATGCTATATCGCCGGCATTGCCCTGGGGCGGCTCTGGCTGGAGGCGCCGCTCTGGGCGCTGCTGCTGCCGGGGCTGCTGCTCGCTGCGGCCGGGTGGGCTATATGGAAAAAACCCCTCAGTTTTTTTACTGCGTTTTTGCTATTCATAGCGGCAGCTGCCGGGACGGGCTCTTTTTTTGTAGCCTTTTATCCGCAAGCTGCCGGCCAGGGTATTCTCGATTACACCGGCCGCCCTCTTTATGTAGAGGGGACGATTGCCGAAGAACCGCTGCACTATGACGATCACAGCGCCTATGTTTTGCGGGTGGAAAAGATAGAGATACCCGAAGGGCGCTTTGATCTTTCAGGCAGGCTCCTGGTCAAGGTTTACGGCGACGAGCAGGAGCTTTACCGCTACGGTGAAAGGCTGCGCCTGCGGGGGACCATTGTCGAGCCGCCGGGAAGGCGCGTGCCCGGCGGCTTCGATTACGCCTTCTACCTGCGTTCGCAGGGGATCGATGGGCTCATTTATCCCAAAGCACTCCAGATTAGCTCTCTTGGCGGCGGTGAGACCGGCCAGCTGCCTGCTTCCGCCATCGCCCTGCGCAGCCGCCTGACCGATGTCATAGATAGAAACCTGCCCTCACCGGCAGCGGAGCTGTTAGCGGGGATCCTATTCGGGCAGCGCAGCCGCCTGCCTGAAGAGGTGCAGGAGAACTTCAGATCAAGCGGTGTCGGGCATTTACTGGCTGTTTCCGGCCTCCACGTGGGGCTGGTTGCCGCCCTCATTCTGGGACTGTGGCGCCTTCTCGGTCTGCGGGGCCGGCTGCCGCTGCTTATGGCGATCATCCTCATCTTCGGTTACGCTTACCTGACGGGGATGCGCCCTTCAGCGCTGCGGGCGGCGGTAATGCTCGCTTTCACTCTGGGAGCTCTGCTGCTGAACCGGGAGCGAGATCTGCCTACCGCGGTGTTCCTGGCCGCCCTCATCACCCTGGTGCTGAACCCGCTCCACCTGTTCACCATCGGTTTTCAGCTCTCCTACGGCGCGACTCTGGCCATCATCTACCTGCAGCCGCCCCTGGCAGGGGTGTTCCAAAAGCTGAAACTGCCCAAATTCATCCGCTCCCTTCTTGCGGTGACGCTGGCGGCGCAGGTGGGGGTGCTGCCGCTCTGCGCCTACTATTTTCACCATATCCCGGTGGCGGCGTTGCTGTTTAACCTGCTCCTGCTGCCGCTCATGTCGCCGGTGGTGGGGCTGGGGTTGGGGGGCGCCCTTCTGGGGCTCATCCGGCCGGCAGCTGCATCGCTCGTCTTCTTGCCCTGCCGTCTGCTGCTCCAATTGGTCCTCGCTATAACCGCCCTGGCCCGCTTTCCGCTTTTCTATCAGGCCTTGTATCCGCCGGGAGCGGCGGGCCTGGCGCTGATTTATGGGCTTATCATTGCTGCTGCAGCTCTCTATTATCGCCGCAGGCGGCGGCGAGAGCAGAAAAACACAGAGGAGACGGCCCACCGGGACACCGGGCAGGAGCAACCGCAATCCCGCCGGCAGCCGCTTTTTTCCTTTACAAGGCTCAGGGGGCCTTTTTCTCGCAAGTTCATTCTCTTTACCGGTCTGGGACTTGTCCTTTTACTGCTGTGGGGATCTATTCTGGTCCCATCCCGGCCTTCAGCCCTGGTGGTGACCTTTATAGATGTGGGCCAGGGGGCGGCGGCTCTGGTGGAGGCGCCCGGTGGGACTAAGATCCTCATCGACGGCGGTGGAGATCCCCCTCACCGGGGTGATCCGGGGAAGACGGGCGAAATGGTACTGCTTCCCTTTCTGCGGCGGCAGGGGGTCCGCCGGCTGGATCTTGCGGTGATCAGCCACCCCCACGAAGACCATTTCGGAGGCATGCTCCCCCTGGTGGAAGAGATAGCTGTGACCAGGCTCCTCATCTCGCCGGCGCCGGGGGAATCGCCCTTTTACGAAGCACTTCTGGAACGGGCCGCTGCCCGGGGCATCCCTGTGGAGGAGGCCGGCGCCGGCCGCCGCTGGAGTTCGTCCTCAGGTCTGTTTGTAGAGACCCTGGCCCCCCCGCAGGAGCTTTTCGGGGGGACAAAGAGCGATCTGAACAACAATTCGTTGGTGATTAAGCTCAGCTACGGTGAGGTCGATTTACTTTTCTGCGGCGATATCGAGGAGGAGGCGGCCCGGTGGCTGCTCCGTCAAAAGGCAGATCTTAGGGCGGAGGTGCTCCTCATCCCTCATCACGGCGGTTATATGCCTTCAATGTCCGACCTTCTTGGGGCGGTGCGGCCGCAGTACGCCGTGATTTCAGTAGGGACCAACACCTTCGGGCATCCCCGCCCGGAAACTCTGGCCGCCCTGGAGAAAGCCGGCATCAAAATTCTGCGCACCGATCTGCACGGCAGTGTTATCTTCCGGACAGAGGGCCGCCGGATCCGGGTGGAAACCATGCAGGAACCGGCTTTGGCGCAGTAACCGCCTCCTCCCTCTCCCCTTTTTTTCCAACTTCCAGTCTGCAACTTCCAACCTCCAGTCTGCAACCTCCAACAGCTGCATTTATATCCCTCTTCTCCCTCCAACTTCTAACTTCTAACTTCCAACCTCTAGTAGGGGCAAGTTTAATCCGGTTCCGGGAATAATATAAAAGTCCTTTTGAAGAGAAGTTTTCCTTAATCACTTTAGCGGGATGGAGTGGATCAGATGCGTATTTTAATGCTCACCTGGGAGTACCCCCCCCGGGTGGTGGGCGGGATTGCCCATGTGGTCAGTGAACTTTCGCGCGCCCTGGCGCAAGAGGGCAATGAAGTCGAAGTGATCACCACTTTAGAAGAGGATTTGCCGGAAAGGGAAAAAATAGAAGGGGTGCTCATCCACCGGGTAGCGCCTTGCCACGGGCGGCCCCTCAATTTTTTTGCCTGGGTTCATCAGTTGAACCTGGCCATGCTGGAGAAGGGGGTCAGCCTTTGCCGGCAACGGCGTTTCGACCTGGTGCATGCCCATGACTGGCTCGTCGCTTATGCCGGGCAGGGGATCAAGCATATCTTCCACATGCCTCTCCTGGCCACAGTTCATGCCACCGAGTTCGGGCGCAACCACGGGTTACATACCGATGAGCAACGCTATATCGGCGAGGTGGAGTGGTCCCTCACCTTTGAAGCCTGGCGGGTGATCTGCAACAGCCGTTACATGCGCGAGGAAATTGAAGGTGTTTTCAACCTGCCGCCGGATAAAATATCTATCATTCCCAACGGGATCCGCCCGGCTGCCTTTCAGGTTTCCGCCCCCGATCCTGCGGTGCGGCAAAGGTTTGCCGCTCCGGAGGAGAAAATTATATTCTTTATAGGCAGATTGGTGCGGGAAAAAGGGGTGCAGATCCTCCTTGAGGCGCTGCCCCTCGTTCGGGAGCGCCGGCCTGCTGTGCGGGTGGTCATCGCCGGGCAGGGCCCCTATGCTGAAGAGTTGCACCGCCTTTCGCTCCATCTGGGTATCGATCGCCAGGTCACTTTTGCCGGCTACATCGACGAGGAAACACGGAACCAACTCTATGCTCATGCCGACATCGCCGTTTTTCCCAGTCTTTACGAGCCCTTCGGCCTGGTGGCCCTGGAGGCCATGGCTACGGGGACACCGGTGGTGGTGGGCGACACGGGGGGCTTTGCCGAGACGGTGGCCCACGGGGTCAACGGGATCAAGGCCGCCGCAGGCAGCGCCGCCGACCTCGCCGAGCAGATTTGCTCTTTACTCAGCCGCCCGGAGGCGGCCCGCGGCCTGGCCCGGCGCGCCCGGCAGGATGTTGAGGATAAATACACCTGGGGCTCTATCGCCCGTCAATACGAATCCATCTACCAGCAAGTTGTTTTTTCACCCGAGGCCAGGCGCTGGCGCAATACCGAAGGGGCCGATATCCCTCTATCACAGCGCGAGCCGGTTACGGCCGCAACCGGGCCTCCCCCCTCCCGCTACAGTTAGTTACTTTGGTGCCTGGCACCGGTGTAACCTGGTGAAAGGATACTAAAAAAGCATTGGAGTGAGCATCTTTGAAAGCGGTAATTATGGCGGGAGGCGAAGGATCGCGCCTGCGCCCGCTGACCTGTGA
>CAZQVX010000151.1:0-4062 GCA_964596845.1 uncultured Syntrophomonadaceae bacterium
TCAATCACCCGGGGCGCAGATGAAGCACGCCGGCTCTACAAAACAGGCGATATCTGCAAAACGCCTTTGGGCCAGCTCCCGGCCCCTGCTTATGTCAACCCCAATCTGTTCGCGCAGCTGAGCCGGTGAAGAAAAATCGCGGATATCCCGCAGCCGGGCCAGAAAGTAAAGGGTGATCTCCCGGCCGTAGAGATCGCCCTCATAGTCAAGGATATGGGTCTCCACCGAGAGGGCGCGATCCTTGAAAGTGGGGTTTGTCCCCACACAGGTCAAACCAAAATGGGCCCGCTTTTCCAGACCGCCCACGGCGGTAAGATAGACCCCCCGGCCCGGCCAGAGCAAGCCCGGGGTGGGAACCATGTTGGCGGTGGGATAAAGCAGCTTGTTACCTCGGCCGTGGCCCGCTACTATTTTACCCCGCCGGTGAAAATAATAGTTTAGGAGGAGATTCACCTGCTCCACGGCGCCTTTCTCCAGCAGCCTCTTGATGGCCGAGGTGCTGATGACCATCCCGGCGGCCTTCTTCATGGGGCTGACCGTGACGGCGAAACCCAGGCTCTCCCCATACCGGCGCATCAGCTCTTCTCGCCCCAGGCCGCCCCGGCCAAAGGAGTAGTCATCGCCGATGGAGACACCGCAGACATTGAATTTATGTAGAAGAATTTTATAGATAAAATCTTCCGGAGAGAGGGCTGCCGTCTCTGCGGTAAAGGGCTCCACAAAAAGATAGTCCACCCCCAGCTTATCCATCAGCGCCGACCTCTCTTCGATTCCTGTGAGCAGACAGAAATGTTTTTCCGGGTGCAGCAGCATGGCAGGGTGGGGATCGAAGAGCAGCACACCCGAGGCCCCGCCGCCGGATTGCGCCCGGGCTACGGCGCTGTGAATCACAGCCTGATGGCCGCGGTGAATCCCGTCAAAATTGCCCAGAGCGAGCCAAAGTGCCTTTTCCCCGGCATAGCCCTGTAAACCGTAAATTGTCTTCATCCCCTGTTTCTCCTTATGGCGCCAGAAATTTTTCTGTTTGTAAAAAGGGCACTCCGCTGTCTTCGCCAACCCGGGCCAGGGCTTTAAACTCTCCCCGGGTGTCGTAAATCCGCAGCAACTGCCTCCCCTCGGGCAGAAGGGATATTTCGGCTTCATCCAGGCAGCGCCAGGGCACGGTCCGTCCCGCGCGAAGGTCCTCCACCGCTTTATCGGGCAGGCAGAGGGCTTGAAAGCCTGTCAGGGCTTCGTCTGTAGGCAGAAGTATTTCACCCAGGTTCCCCGATGCCGCCGCCTTATCCACATCCTGCGGGGTGACGGCGGAAGCGATATCGAAAGGGCCTACAAAAAACCTTTCCAGGGCCTGCAGGTGCGCCCCGCAGCCCAGGCGCCGCCCTATTTCTTCAGCGAGCACCCGGATATAGGTCCCTCTGGAGCATTCCACCTCACAGATGATCTGCGGCGCCTGCTCCGGGGAGAAAGCCAGCAGATCCAGACGGTAGATCTGAACGGTGCGCTTTTTCACAGGAACAGCCTCACCGCGGCGGGCATAGTGGTACAGCGGCCGCCCGCGGTGCTTGGCTGCCGAGAAGGCCGGGGTTTCTTGCTCCTGGAAACCGGTGAGCGAAAATAAAAGTTTTTCAACCCGCCGCTTTTCAAGGACTGGAACGGTGCTTCTGGAAAGAATTGTTCCTTCGGCATCGCCCGTAGTGGTGGCAACACCCAGGCTGATGGCGGCACGGTAGCCCTTGGGCAGATCCATAATATATTCGGCCACCCGCGTGGCCCGGCCCAGGCAGATGGGCAGCACTCCGGCGGCAGCCGGGTCCAGCGTACCGGCATGTCCCACCTTCACGCCCGGCGCCGCCCGGCGCACAAGAACCACAGCCCCGTGTGAAGTGATTCCTGCGGGCTTATGCAGGTTGATAATACCATCCATAGAAAACCCCTGTTCCACCGGCTATCTGCTGCCGCCCGGACTCCCCGCCCGAACAGCTTCATCTTTGCAATTCAGCGCCCGTAACGCTTCGTCGATAATCTGCCCCTTGATGGGACCATAAGCGCCCTTGAGGCGGCATCCGGCGGCCCGGGGGTGTCCTCCCCCGGCAAATTTCCCCGCCAGAATACTGACGTCTACATCCCTGGAGCGAAAGCCCACCTTCACCTCGGAGTCGCGATCAATAAAAAACATAATCCCCAGTTCCACACCTTCAATGTTGCGGCTGTAATTGATAATCCCGTCAAGCTCATCCACCGGCGCTCCGCACTGATCAAGCATCTCCCGGCTGGCGGTGAGCACAGCAATCTTCTTATCGCCGTACAGCTCCAGGGTCCCCAGAATTTTTTTCAGGACCAGGTAGTAGGAGAGCGGGTGAGCATCGAAAATCTGCTGCGTAAGTTCACCGGTATTAAGATGGTGTTTCTCCAGCAGCGCAGCGATAGTGCGATGAGTCTCTGCGGTAGTGTTTTCATATTTAAAAGAACCTGTGTCTGTGGAAATAGCCACATAAAGGGCCTCAGCCATGGCAAAAGTCAGATCCAGGCCCATATCCTGAAGAAGGTGAAAAATGATCTCCCCGGTAGCCGCCGCCTGGGGATCGACGAGATTGACGGTGCCGAAAAAGCGGTTGGTTACATGATGATCGATGTTGATCACCACAGCGGCGCCTTCGATGGCCTCCTTGAAATGACCCGCCCGCTCCAGGTCGCTGCAATCAAGAACCACCGCCGCAGCGTCCCTATCCCAGGCGCTGGAGTCAGCGGAAATATTCTCGCTGCCCTTAAGAAATGCGTATTTCCCAGGGACAGAGGCGGGGGTAAAAAGGCGCACGCGCTTCCCTGACTGTTCCAGGGCTTCACCCAGAGCAAGCAGGGATCCGATACTGTCTCCGTCGGGCTGGATATGAGAGATGAGATTAAAGGACTCTCCCAGCCGGAGCATCTCCGCGACAGCAGCACGGTCTTTCATTCTTCTTTGTTACTTTCCTGTAATTTTTTCAGCACATTGTCTATATGGGCGCCATATTCCATGGATTGATCCTCAGCAAAGTGAATTTCCGGAGCGTAGCGCAGCCTGATGCGCTTGCCCACTTCGCTGCGGATAAAGCCGGTGGCCCGCAGCAATGTTTGCATTGTCTCCTCTTTTTCAGCAGCAGTGCCGTAGATGCTCACATATACAGAAGCATGGCGCAAATCCCGGGACAGCTCCACCCCGGTCACACTTGTCAACGAAGCAATCCGGGGATCTTTAATTTCCCTGGCAATAATTTGGCCTATCTCTTTTTTCATCTCCCCGGCAACGCGCCGGGCTCTGTTTGAAGACATCGTTAGTTTACCTCCCCGTGCCTCCCGGCACCGGTCAGTTGATCTGTTTCATGGTATAGGCTTCGATGATATCCCCCTCGTTGATATCATTGTACCCCTCGAGGAGGATACCGCATTCAAAACCGCCTGAGATCTCCCGGACATCATCTTTGAACCGCTTCAGCGAGGCCAGTTTACCTTCATGAACCACCACACCGTCGCGGATAAGTCGGACCAAAGCGCTCCGCGTAATTTTACCTTCGGTAACATAGCACCCGGCGATGCTGCCCAGCCGGGAGGCTTTAAACACCTGCCTGATCTCCGCCTGTCCCAGAACCTGCTCTCTGTAGACCGGTTTGAGCAGTCCGTGGACAGCTGCTTCAATGTCGGCGAGGGCTTCATAAATGACTCGATAGAGTCGCAGATCCACCTGATCTTGCTCGGCCAGGCGGCGGGCATTGTTGTCGGGCCGAACGTTGAAGCCTATAACAATGGCGTTGGAGGCGGAAGCCAGCATGACATCCGACTCGTTGATCGCCCCGGCGCCGGCGTGAATCACTTTGACCTGAACCTCGTCGAGGCTCAACTTCAGGATGGCCTCCTGAAGCGCCTCCACCGAACCCTGGACATCGCCTTTGATGACCAGGTTGAGATCTCTCACCTCTCCCTCCTGGATCTGCTTGAAGAGATCATCGAGAGTAATACGCTGTCTTTTCTGAGCGGCCGCTTTAATCTTTTGCGACCGCTTTTCGGCAACCTGCCTTGCCAGGCGAT
>CAZQVX010000152.1:0-1430 GCA_964596845.1 uncultured Syntrophomonadaceae bacterium
GTTTTGTCTATTGACTACTCCTAAACTTTCATGGTGCTAAAAGTCTAAAGACGGGGATCGGGCCCCATCGCCGTTCCGCATTGCTGAAACATTTCGGCAGCCTGGAGCAGCTCTACCGCGCTTCTGAAGCAGAGCTGGCCGCTGTCCCCGGCATCAGCCGGATCCTGGCGGAAAAAATCTACCGTGAACTGCATCTATAGAGGTTAATTTATTCGCCTGCTCACCCCTGAATCTCTCCGATATCCCGCCCGAGCCGCAGCGAACTTTGTTCGCCCGCCCGCTCCCGGTATTCCAAACCGCTGTACCGGGGCTTATGTTATAATTACCTAAAGGAACATAACAGGAGGACCCTATGAGTTATCGATTGCTGGCCATAGATCTCGACAGGACACTTCTCGATGATAAATCCAGGATATCAGATCGCAATAAGCAGGCTATCAGGGATGCAGTCAAAGAGGGGGTAATGATCACCGTCTCTACAGGCCGTATGTTCAGCACTGCCATTTCCTTCGTGAAAGAGCTGGAGCTGAACACTGACTGGCCGATGATTTATTACCAGGGAGCCATGGTTAAAACTACCGGGCAAGGACGGATCCTTTATCATTTGCCCCTGGAAAACGATCTGGCGGTCATTATTGCTGCTGCCGCCGAAGAATATGGTGAAGAGATCTGTGCTTATTTTGATGAGCGCATTTATATCAACAGGGAAAACAGGTATTCGTTTTATTACAATGACAGCTATGATGTTTCCGTTGAGGTGGTTGGGCGGCTCGATCATTTTTTGGAGCAGAAGGGATGGAACCCGACAAAACTGACTATCTTTAACTGGGAAAGTGAATTTGAAAGAATCAGAACGGCCCTGGATTCCCGATACTCCGGCAGGTTTACCATGCTTAAACCCTACCCGCATTTTCTTGAATTTACACACCGCGGGGCGACTAAAGGGCAGACACTGCGGAAGCTGGCGGAGCGGCTCAACATCAGCCGCGAGGAGATCATCTCCTTCGGTGATAGCTCTAACGATCTGGATATGATCCAGTATGCCGGGCTGGGAGTAGCCGTGGCCAATGCCGTTCCGGAAGTTCTGGCAGCCGCCGACCTCATCACTGCGGCAAATACTGAGGATGGGGTGGCCAGGGTCATTGAGGAATATATTTTAGGGCGGTGACCAGGTAGTATATATTGGCAAATCCTGATGAAAGCAACTCTGCTTAATATGGACGATCATAAAGGGGCGGGTGAACAGTTATGGTCCAGGAAGGAGCCATCCAGATTGTTCTCATTACCGGGCTTTCCGGCGCCGGTAAAAGTAACGCCATCAATTGTTTTGAAGATCTCGGGTTTTTCTGTGTAGACAACCTGCCGCCTGCGCTGATTCCCAAGTTCGCCGAACTCTGCCTGCAATCCGAGGGGAAAATAAGCAAAGTAGC
>CAZQVX010000152.1:1530-4026 GCA_964596845.1 uncultured Syntrophomonadaceae bacterium
TTCCCAAGTTCGCCGAACTCTGCCTGCAATCCGAGGGGAAAATAAGCAAAGTAGCCCTGGTCTGCGATATGCGTGGGGGCGCCTTTTTTAACCATCTTTTTGAAGCCCTTCAAGAACTCGAAGAGAATGAGATCAACCATGAGATTCTCTTTCTGGAGGCCGGTGAAGATGTGCTGCTGCGCCGTTTTAAGGAGACGAGGCGGCGCCATCCCCTTTCTGACGGCGGCCTGCTTGAAGCGATTCAAAACGAAAGGCTGGCATTAAGCGAATTAAGGGGCAAGGCTGATCGGATTATTGACACCTCTGCCCTGTTACCGCGCGATCTGAAAGATAAAATTTACGAGTTTTATGAACCGGGGCAGCGGGAAAGGAGCATGCCGGTCCTGCTGGTCAGTTTTGGGTTTAAATATGGGATGCCGCTGGATGCGGATCTCGTTTTTGACGTGCGGTTTCTGCCGAACCCCTATTACGTGGATCACCTGCGCCCCCTTACCGGGGAAGATCCCCGGGTTCGGGATTACCTCTGGCGGTGGATGGTCACCCATAAGTATATCCAGAAACTTCAGGACCTCCTAGAATTCTCCATACCTTATTACATTCGTGAAGGAAAAGCACAGCTGGTGGTGGCCTTAGGATGCACCGGGGGGAAACACCGCTCTGTAGCTCTTGCCGCCGAGCTGGGCCGGATCCTGGCCGACCGCTACCGGATCCAGATGGAGCATAGAGACATCGAGAAGGTGTAGCCGGATCAGCGTCTAAGCCGAGAATCCGGCATTTTAAGGGGATCGCCGAAAGGAGGTTTGATCATGTCATTTACGCGGCATGTCAAACTGGAACTGGTTCGCCATGGGCAAAGGGCCGCTTCATGCTGCAGCCAAGCTGAACTGGCGGCGCTGCTGCTCCTGTGCGGTTACCTGACCATCCGCCGTGGTGACTATATTTTGAGTGTCGAGGTGGAGCACATTGCCCTGGCCCGCCATCTCTTCAGTCTGTTCAAGGCGGCGGGTGCGGGCTCTGCGGTGGTGTTGAGAAAACTGGAACACCGCTTGAAAAGAAAACGCTACCTGGTGCAGGTTTCCGGGAAAAATAAAATTATCTTGCTGTTTGGGGAATCCACTACAGATAACAACCCGGTGCGGGATCATCTGATCCGCTTATCACCCCGGGTCCCCGCACAGCGCTGCTGCCGGCGCGCTTTTCTCAAGGGAGCATTTCTGGCCGGAGGATCACTGAGTGTGCCTGCAGGTTCTGGCTATCACCTTGAGATAAACTGTGGTACGCCCGAAGCGGCCGCCCTCTTGCGCGACTGTATGGGTGAATTTAACATCCAGGCATCTCTCCGGCGGAGGCGAAAGCTCTTTATTATCTACCTAAAAAATTCAGAGGCTATTGCTGACTTTTTGCGGGTTATAGGAGCAGACAGTGCGCTTCTGCAGTTGGAAAGCGCCAGGGTGATCCGGAGCATGCGCAGCCAGGTCAACCGCCTGGTCAACTGCGAAACAGCCAACCTGGAAAAGATTGTAGCTTCGTCCCAACAGCAGCTGGCGATGATCGATCGGGTAGAGCAGCATATGGGCCTTGAGAATCTCAGTACCGATCTGCGGGCGGCGGCCGAAATGCGCCGCCGTTACCCTGAGGCTTCACTACGAGAACTGGGGCGGATGTTCGATCCGCCGATGAGCAAGTCTGCCGTTAACTACCGTTTTAGAAAATTGGCGGCACTAGATCAGGATTTGTCCCGGGTTCTCATCACTTCTGCCGGGCATAAACTGTCTATAGTAAGATGAAATTACCGGCGGCGCCGGATCCACGGCCCGGCCTCAGGGCAGGAATATCCCGGATATATGTCGAATTAAGAACCGGGAAGTGAAAATACAGTGAAGCTGGATTATCAATTAAAAATTGAGCAGACCCAGAAACTGATTATCACGCCGGAGCTGAAGCTGGCCATCACCCTACTGCAGTATTCCACCATGGAGCTTCATGATTACATCCAGGAAGAACTCTTGAGCAACCCGGTGCTGGAGCTGGGTGAGGGTGAATCCGAGGCAGAGGAAGAACCCCCCGGAGAAACTGAGCCTGAGGTTTCTCCAGATGATGAATTTCCCTGGGAGGAATACTTCCGGGATATGGATCTGGGGCCGGCTGAATATGCTTCCAACCCCGCAGGGAGGGACTGGAGCGAGTTCCCTACAGTTGATATCTGCGCCGGCAGTCCGCGCACAATGATGGAAGATTTGCTCGGACAGCTGCGCCTGATGCGCCTTTCCCCCCGGCAGTACAGCATTGCCGCCTACCTCATCGGGAATCTTGATCCCAACGGTTATCTGAGCAGCGACCTGGGTGAACTGGCCACTGCGCTAGGGGTCACGGTAGAGGAAATGGAGGCGGTTCTCCATATCGTCCAGGGGCTTGAACCGATCGGGATTGGATCCCGCGGTCTTCAGGAATGCCTGCTGCTGCAGCTCCACGGTATGGACAGCCCTCCTCCGCTGG
>CAZQVX010000153.1:0-1629 GCA_964596845.1 uncultured Syntrophomonadaceae bacterium
TGGCCACCACTATTCTCTGACATATTCGGTTGCCTGCTTGCCCGTGATGTGTTCAACATCGATGGCCACCAGGCAGGCCCCTGTACATCTGCTGATAACCCCTTGATTGTTTTCCTCGGGCTGATCCCCCGCGTACTTTTCAACCAGAGCCCTAAAAGCTTCCAGCCGTTCAGTCTCGTCTTCAACTATCCTGGCCCTGCCAAAGGAGATGACGCTGCGAAAGTAGGAGGTATATTCGGCACCGGCAATAGTATCCTCATCAATTACCGAAAAAGAGACCCTGGGGTGCTTCATAATCGCATCAATCTTGTGGCCGGCCTTTGCTGAATGAAAATAGATCTTGCCACCAAAGTAAACATAGCTGAGCGGAACGGCATAAGGATAACCCTCATCACCCAGGCAGGCCATGACTCCGCTTGTGCATCTATCCATTACCGCCGCGATCTCACTATCAGGCAATAGTTGCTTGCCCCTTCTCATTTCCCTGAACATTGGCCATCCCCTCGCTTTGATTGTAGACTGGAAATACTGGGCCGCCCGATCGCCCTCCGCCAGGCTGCTTCGTGCAGACAGCACCACTTACCGCTATTTGACAGGCTGGGGGGATCTTCCTGCATACAGGTCTCCCTTACGTGCCGAAGGCTTGATCCGGCATCCGCCCCGGTGCCGGCAGCAGTTGAAACCTCCTATTCCAGCAGCGACAAATACTGCCTCAGTCTCTCCTCCAGGTTCCCCGCCACCAGTTTCACCATCGGAGAGGCGGTATTGTTCTCATAGTAGGCGTCAAAACAGTCATAATAACGTTTTCTATCAGAGAACTTCACATTGATTGGTGGATAGCCGCATTGCATCAGCATCAGGTTGAGGATCAGCCTGCCCGTACGCCCATTGCCGTCAACAAAAGGATGAACCCCCTCGAAGTCCAGGTGAAATGAGGCCGCCCTCTCAATGGGATGCCTCCTGCCTTTATAAAGCGTGCGGATGATCTTCTCCATCTGCACCGGCACAAGGAAGGGCTGCGGGGGTTCATGCCTCAAACCGGTGATGCGGACTGGAATGGAACGGTAAACACCCCTGTCTTCCGGCTTATCCACAAGTACAAGTGAGTGAATTTCCCGAATCACCTTTTCCGTTATCGGCGTTTTTGTTGAAACAAGCTGTTGTACATACAAATAGGCATCCCGGTGTCCGACCGCTTCCAGATGGTCCCGGAGCGGCTTCCCATCGACAGTCAAGCCCTCCATAACGAGCGCTGTTTCCTGGAGCGTCAGCGTATTCCCCTCGATAGCATTGGAATTATAGGTAAATTCCGCGATAAACTCTCTCTGAAGGCGTTCCACCTCGCCCTGTGTCAGCGGACGACGCCTGTCAAGCTCAGCTTTAAGAGCATCTACCCCTGACAGGAGAGCGCTGTATTCCGTTGGAATGACCATGCCCCGCAGGGTCCTGCCATCAGCGGGCTTGACTGCATTTCTGGGAATCAGGTAGGTGCGTCCCTGTCTTGCAACCCCGAGAACCCTCCCCTGCCGGCAGAGGAAACGTACGCGGCGGTCTGATATGCCCCAACGCTCCGCTGCTTCTTTTACGCTGAAATATTCCATGTGCTCCATCCCCCTCGCGGACATTATA
>CAZQVX010000153.1:1729-3947 GCA_964596845.1 uncultured Syntrophomonadaceae bacterium
TCCATGGTTACGGCGATTACATTAACAGCATCCATGTCCGCAAGTGTTAAGGGTTCGTACCTGTAGCCATGAGCATATTTTTCCATGAGCGAATTCATCACTGTCAGTTTAAGGCCTCTATCTTCTACCACAGAGGCCTTCCCAAAGACAAGTACGCTCCAGAAGCGCATAGTGAAATCCCTGGCGCGGGGTGGGGCGTAGATCTTTCCCGGCTCACTAATCTCCAGGCAGACCCGCGGATTCTGCTGTAAATTATCCAGCTTTCTGCCCCGAAACCCGGTATGGAAATATATTTTGTCATCGAATAAAACAAAGTTGACGGGTGCGATATAGGGCTTTTCATCATCGCCACAGGTAGCCAATCTCCCGTAGACAGCTTGGGACAACAGCTCAACACACTTATTTCTGGAAAGCCATTCTACAGGCATATAAAAGTACCTCCATGCTTTCGGACTGTCGTATTCTTTCTCGCCTGGAAAGAGCTGTTCCTGCCCGGAGAACAAAAGTATTCCGTTCATCTAGGAGCAGCGCCGCCTGAAACAGTCTTAAATCCCTAGGGAGGTTATCAACCCATTCAGGCCATTATGCTAATATATCCTTGAAAGACACCGACATTTCACCTTCCTCGATTGTATTATTAGTGAAAGGAGGGCAATGCGATGGCGGACTCTTTGTTGCGTACGGACAAAGAGATTGCAGAAATTTACGAGCGCCATAAAAAGACGATCTACCGCGTCTGCTTTGCTTACATGAAAAACCGGCCTGATACTGAAGATGCCGTCCAGGATACATTTTATCAGTTAATCAGGAGAGAGCCTGTTTTTGAAAGCGAAGAGCACGAAAAGGCCTGGCTCATCAGAACAGCAGCCAATTTGTGCAAGAACGGTCTGCGGCACTGGTGGCGTAAGCGCAGGAATCTGGATGATTGCAAGGCTCTCCAAAAGAACGACAATGTAGAGATTGACGACACCCTCGGCGCAGTGATGGAGCTGCCTGAAAAATATAAAACGGTAGTCTATCTTTACTACTACGAGGGATACAACAGCGTTGAAATTTCCAGGATCCTCGGCAAACCGGGATCAACGATCCGCAGCTATCTCCAGGTCGCGCGCAAAGCCCTCCGTGACAAACTGGGTGGTGATTTCAATGAAGCATAGGCAAATTATCGATGCATGGAACGGGATCGAGCCGGACAGTGACGCGGACAGGCGAATGCTGGCTGCGATCCTCAATGAAAACCGCACTGCAAATAACAGAAAGAAGAGAGCAGATGCAATGAATAAACACTTTAACTGGAAAGTGTTGGCCTCTGTTGCCGCCTGCCTGGTGCTGGCCCTGATCATCGCTGTACCGCTATTTTCAAGCGGCAGGAACAGCTTTGACCTCAAGCGGTCAAGAGGTGTGAAGGTTGCTTATGTGCATAATCTATGGTTGCCGGTTGTTCCAAAAGGTGATCTCGCGGTATTGACGGAAGAAGAGCTGTTCGGGGAAACATTCTGGGATCATGAGCTAGTCGCTTTCGAAGGAACCATTGTAAAAGCCCGTAACATTGTCTGCGACTACAGCGGGGCCAAGGATTACCGCGCTATCGCCACCATCGAGGTGCATGAGGTGCTGCGCGGAAACCTGGCAGAGGGAACAACAGTCACGGTTCTCCTGCCTGGGCCGGTTGATGTAAAGGGGCTGTGGATAGAAGACACGGGCCTGTCTTCACAGATGAGAGCGGGGACCAGGGGCATTTTTATGCCCATCAGATACGATGAAAGATCAATTCGCGAAGAAAACGGCGCGAAACTTGCTCTGCTCGATCTGGCCGCTTACGGACTTCTCGACGGAGAACGCTGGGCCTTTCTCGAAACCGCGGAGGGGCTGAGCTACTTTACCTGGGGCTATCCATCACTGGCAGGGGCGAAAAATCTGGAGGAGGTAAAGGAGATCATCCTGCCGAAACTCAAATAACCTTGGGTGAAAGGAGCGTTGAAAGCGGCAGTTAGTCGCTTTCAACGCTCCCTTATTCCCTGGAAAAATGTCAACAGGATGGCGGCGGGACATGAATTCCCACCCCATCTGCACGCGGCGTAAGGTGTAAGCTAGACATCGATTCCCAGCCAGGCTTTGACAGCCAGGCCGATAAAGAAGGAGATGAGCGCCACACCCAGGCTAATACCGGCCATCTCGGCAAAACGCTTTGCAAAGGGCAGATCTTTGGCCACGCTGA
>CAZQVX010000154.1:0-3932 GCA_964596845.1 uncultured Syntrophomonadaceae bacterium
AACTTTAGACGGCGCCCTGCCTGCCTTTGTCTCTTTGCATGTGCCGCCCCTGGATCCCCGGGAAGACGATCATTCCTTTCTCGATCCCCGCGGGGCGGAGGCTTTCATGGAACTGGTTGCCGATCCCGCCCGGCAGGTGCAGGGGGTTTTCTCGGGTCATATCCATATGTTCCATCACCGCGAGCTCTCCGGAGTGCACTATGTGACCAGCGGGGGGGGCGGGGCGGCGCTCTATGCTGCAGCCGGCCAGGGCGGATATCACCACTACACGCTCTGCCGGATCACGGCTGAGGGTCTGCAGGTGGAGGCGGTTAGAGTGGAGGCGCCCGAGCGCTCCGCCGAACTGGTTGTCAGGGGCCCTGCAGGCGATCAGATCTTTACCGCAGAGGATCTGGCGGATTTGGCTACCCTGGAGCAGGAGCTCATTTTTCAGAACCGCCTGGAGAACTTCGCCGGCAAGGGCCGTTACCGGGGGGTGCCTGTAAGCGTGCTTCTGGAGCAGGCCGGCGGGATGGAGCCTGGTGATACGCTTATGGTCTATGCCCTGGACGGCTATGCGCAGGCTTATGCTTACGGCAATGTTTACCCCGAAAGCTGCGGCTGGCTTGAGCGGCAGGGGCCCATGGCGCTGGCGGTGGAGTTCAACGGAGAACTCCTTCCGGAGTGGCAGGATGGTTACCGTATTGCTTTCTTCCCCGAAGATGGGGTTTACGATAACGAGGATTGCGCCCATACCTCAGCCGAGGGCCAGGGCTGGAATATTTATGAGTCGGCCGGAGGGCGCTGGGTGAAGAAGGTGGTCAGACTGGAGGTAGCCCCTCAGTGAGGGCTGCCGCCGCCGGGCTGCAGGCAAAGTGAATTCGGCGCGGGCTTGAATAAAGGCCTTTCAGGCTAGGCACCTGGAAAGGCAGCAAAGGGGGTTATACAGTTGCCGGAAAAAACGGTGATTGTGAAAGGCCTTAAAGGGAGCTATTTTGCCAACAGAGATCTTCTCGTCATGGCGGTCCTGAGCGGCATCGGCGGGGTTTTGAGCACTTACGTAGGCTACCTGGGGAATCTGCTCAACCGCATCTTCGGGGTGCCTTTCGGTGCAGGCCAGTTTGTCTCGGGGCTGCATGTTTTCTGGATCATCCTGGCGGCGGGTCTGGTGCGGCGGCCCGGGGCAGCAACTATTGCCGGGCTTTTAAAAGGGGTAGTGGAGCTGTTGACGGGGAGCACCCATGGGGTGGCCATTGTTTTTGTCTCCTTTATCCAGGGGCTGGTGGTGGATCTGGTGATTTTCCTCATGCGGCGCCACGGCCCGCTGGTTTACGCCATCGCCGGGGCGCTTGCGGCGGCTTCCAATGTGATTGCTTTCCAGCTGCTCTACTTTTCGGGGGCGCCACTGGGCTACATTCTCTTTGTCTGCGGGGTGGCCCTGGTTTCAGGGTGCCTCCTGGCGGGACTTTTCGGCTCCGGGGTGCTCGACCTGGTGGCGGAGGCGGGGCTTCTGCGCATGAGGTCGGGCCTGGACAATTCCGGGGCGGCCGCCCGCCGGGTGGGCGGAGCGGCCCGCGACGGCAGGCCGGCCTGGTTGAAGATTGCCATCATCAGTGTCCTCATAGTTGCTTTCTCAGCGGGGGCCGTCTACTATTATGCGGCCATCTTCGAGCCGCCCTGGGGCGGACCGCAGTGCCGCGTTGAGGGGAAGGTGGAGCAAGAGTTATCCTTTGCCCTAACCCGGTTTGCAGGGGTCGAGACGACCATAGTGGCGGAGCTTCAAGGTGAGGTCACCTATGTGCCGCCCCAGGAATATACCGGGATCCCCTTGAAGGAGATCCTCGAGGAGGCTGCTCCCCTACCCGAAGCGGCGGTGGTGAAGGTCATCGCCACCGACGGCTACGAGGTGGAGTTCAGTTTGGCCGATGTGATGGCCGACGACCTGCTGATCTTGCTTGAAGAGGACGACAGCCTGCGCCTTATCGCCGGCAACTACGCCGGCGGCTACTGGGTCAAACTTGTCTCACGCATCAAGGTGGAGTGAGGGGTAGTTTATGCCGGAACCTGTAGTCCTGCTGGAAGGGCTTTCTTTTACTTATGCCGGGTCGCCGGAGCCTGCGCTAAAAGGGATAAACCTGGCTGTGCAGCCGGGCGAATTTATCGCCGTGACGGGTCCCAGCGGCTGCGGCAAATCCACCCTTTCTTTTTGCCTCACCGGTTTTATCCCCCAGAGCTTCGACGGCGTCATGGAAGGCCGGGCAACTGTGGGGGGGCTTGACACCGGTCAGATTACACCGGGCGAACTGGCCGGTATTGCCGGGTTGGTGCAGCAAGACCCTGAGGCCCAGCTGTGCACCCTGCATGTGGCGGAAGAGATCGCTTTCGGCCCCGAGAACCTGGGGCTGCCCGCCGCGGAGATCGCACTGCGCCTCGACTGGGCCCTGGAGGCGGCGGGGATTACTCCTCTAAAGAGGAGGTCCTTGCATACGCTGTCGGGGGGTGAAAAGCAGCGGGTGGCCATCGCCTCGGTGCTGGCCATGCGGCCGCAGCTGCTCATCCTGGATGAGCCCACCGCCAATCTGGATCCCCGGGGCTGCCGCGAGGTGCTGGCGGTGGTGGAGAGGCTGCGTCGGGAACAGAACGCCGCTATTATCATCTTCGAACACCGCCTGCAGCACCTGCTGCCTCTGGCTGACCGCCTCATCGTCATGGAGCACGGCCGGATCACAGCCGACGGGAGGCCCGGGGATCTTACTGGAATAGGGCGTCCTTATGGGGGGCTCTACTGCAGGGAGCTTCCCCGGGGTGTGATCCCTTCCCAAAAAAGCGGGGAGGCGGGGGAAGGGCCGGCTTCTGAACGATTAACGCTGCCTGCCGGGCAGGCGGCAACAGCTGAGCCGCCGCCGTGCGGTTTGCCGGCGCAGGGAAAGGCGCCCACTTTGCGGAGAGGTGCCTCGCCTCTGCTCTCCGTTGAGGGGCTCACTGCAGGCTACGGGCAGGAGCCGGCCCTTAGGGAGGCCACTTTCTCCCTCTATTCCGGGGAGACGGCGGCACTGATGGGGGATAACGGCTGCGGCAAAAGCACCCTGCTGCTGGCGCTGCTGGGGATTTTAAAGCCTTTAGGCGGCCGGATCAGCTTTGCCGGGGATGACCTGGCCGGGTGCAGGGTGACCCGGCGAGCCCGTAAAATGGGGCTAACCTTTCAAAATCCCAATCACCAGCTTTTTGAGAAGACTGTCCTCAAGGAGGCGTGCCTGCCTGCGCAATTTTTAACGGAGGACGGGGTAGAAAGCATGACCCGGGTGGAGCAGTTGCTCCAGCGTTTTGACCTGGAGCGCTACCGGGAGAGACTGCCCTTTGCCCTGAGTCTGGGAGAAAAGAAGCGGCTCACCCTGGTCTCGGTGCTGGCCTATGAGCCTCCGCTGCTGCTTTTGGACGAGCCCCTGGTGGGGCAGGACCAGGACCGGCTCGATCTGCTCCTGGAGGCCCTTTCCGAGCACTGCCGGCAGGGGGGAGCGGCCATTATGGCCTGCCACGAACCCGCCGTAGTGGCGGCAAGCTGTGATCGGGTGCTTTTCCTGGAGAGGGGAGAACTGATTATCGATGCCCCAACGGAAACGGCCTTTGCCGAGCTCTCCCGGCGGGGTTTGACTGATTACTTGTGAGCAAATGAGCCGAGGGGACGGGCACTTTGGCTCACCCAAAGAGGATCTGGTTTTTTTACCAGCTTCCCGGAAAAGAGGTAGGACAGATCGAGCGGTTACAAAAAAGAAAAGGCATACCGGGCTTTGCCGCCGGGATCAGTTTTCGCTCCTTTTTACCGGGGCTAACCTACGAACCGGCGGATACACCCATGCACCGGCTGCATCCGCTGCTCAAGCTGGAGTTGCTGCTCTGCTTCAGCCTGCTCGTTTTCACCCTGTCCCACTACCTCTGCGGGCTCTTCCTCTTCG
>CAZQVX010000155.1:0-3921 GCA_964596845.1 uncultured Syntrophomonadaceae bacterium
TCCTGTTCTGGCTTATTGCAGTGCCCATTGGAGCGGCGCCGCAGGTCCCCCCGACACCGTTGCCGGCTGCCTATGTCAACGACTACGGCAATCTTCTCGATGGTGAGGTTTTTGCCGATCTTTCTACTGTGGGGCAAGCCCTTGAAAATAGAACCGGGGCAGAGCTGGTTCTGGTTACAGTGGAAAGCCTGGAGGGCGAAACTATCGAGGATTACGCCCTGGCGCTTTTTCGGGAGTGGGGTCTGGGCAAAAAAGATCAAAATAATGGTGTGCTTCTTCTGGTAGACCGGGAAGGGCTGCTGGCAGGCCGAAGCGGCAAGGTGCGCGTGGAAGTGGGCTATGGCCTGGAAGGGGCCATCCCCGATGGAAAAGCAGGCTACATTCTTGATTATTATGTTCTTCCTGAATGGGAATCGGGCAGGTATGCCTCGGGCATCAAGTTGGGTTATCTGGCCCTGGCGGCAGAGGTGGCTAATGAATACGGCATCAGCCTGGAAGAAGCGCTGACACCCCTGGAGGACTACGAGTTTGAGCATGACTCGGATGGATTTGACAAAACAGGGCTGGTTTTTATGATTCTCTTTCTTTTCTTCTTCTTTTTTGTTCCTTTCATTTTCAGGCTTTTTGGCCGCGGCAACCCTTTTATCGGAGGGCGATTTCCCCCCGGTGGTTCCGGAGGGTTCGGGAACAGCGGATTCGGCGGGCCCGGAGGCGGCGGCTTCGGCGGATTTGGGGGCGGAGGCGGCGGCTTTGGCGGAGGCGGCGGTTTCGGCGGCGGCTCCTCAGGAGGCGGCGGCGCCAGCCGCTAGCATACAAAACACTTACGATTCTCCCCCAATGCAATACTTTCACTTCAGCGGATATTTACCCTTCGTCCCCGCTTGGGGATCTACAAAACTATAGCCTCGACGTATCAGCTCTTAACACTCTTAAGACGATTCTAACTAATGGATGAAGGGTTTATATATTGATACTTTGGATGATGCAGGGATCGGGCGTTCGATGTAGAAATAAGGGTTGTTATCTTTTCTCAACATTTAATCATAAAGGGGGAAATTTTGGATGAGGCTTACAACCCGCAAGATTGTTGTATCGGGAATTCTGGGCGCCATTACCATCCTGATGGGCTATATCCCGTTTATAGGCTTTATTCCCGCCCCGACCCCGGCCGGAAATATGACCATCATGCATATCCCGGCCATTCTAGGAGGCATTCTTGAAGGCCCGGTAGCCGGCCTGATCATCGGTGTCATCTTCGGAATCATCAGTTTTTTAAGAGCGGACAATCCTCTATTTGCAGATCCCCTGGTGGCAATTCTACCACGGCTGTTTATCGGCGTTTTTGCTTATTTTGCCTATGCGGCGGTAAGGCGAATCAACCGGGTGTTTGCTGTGGCGTTGGGCGGAATTGTGGGCAGCGCCACTAATACTGTCCTGGTTCTGGGCATGATCGTGCTGCGAGGCTATCTTCCTCTGGCCGGCGCCCTTTTCATTGCTGTATCACACGGCATTATTGAACTTGTTATTGGAACAGTCGTCGTAGTAATTCTGGTGTTGGGGTTGCAGCGGATCAGGGGTTTTGAAGATGGCGGCGGAAGAGCTCGCCGGGCTTGACGCAAAGCCGTGATGATTAACATTTCCCTGGAGGTAAGTCTTGGAACATCTTATTGAATTTAAAGAAACCTGTTTTACTTATGGAGATGAAAGTGAAAAACCGGTGCAGGCGCTCAGTGGAATCAACCTGCAAATTAACAGGGGTGATTTCACTGCCATAATCGGCCGGAACGGCTCGGGTAAATCCACCCTGGCCCGGCATTTTAACGGGCTTTTAACTCCCACATCCGGCGAGGTTTTTATCGACGGTATATCTGCCGTGAGCTGCAGCCGGCAACAGTTGACCGCGATCCGCAAAAGGGTGGGGATGGTTTTTCAAAACCCCGACAATCAGCTGGTCAGCTCCATTGTAGAAGAAGATGTCGCTTTCGGCCCGGAAAATTTAGGCGTCCCCCCACCAGAGATCAGGCGCCGGGTCAATCACGCACTGGCAACATTGAGCCTGCTGACTTACCGCCGTGAATCCATCTCCAACCTTTCGGAAGGCCAAAAACAGCTCGTGGCCATCGCCGGAGTGCTGGCAATGAAGCCGCATTGCATTGTCCTCGATGAGCCCACAGCAATGCTAGATCCGCTAAGCCGGAAGCAGGTTCTGAGCAGCTTGAAAAAACTGAACAGGGAAGAAAGAATCGCCATCGTTTTTATCACCCACTTCATGAGTGAGGCGGTTCATTTTAATCGGATCGTGGTTATGGACGGAGGTAAAATAAAAGCAGACGGCCCTCCCAAAGAAATATTCAGCAAGACTGACCTGCTTGTAGAGGCAGGCCTCGACATTCCTGTAGCGGCGCAGCTGGCGGGCGGACTCAGGCACGAAGGTTTTCCCCTGAACCCTGGCATCTTGCACGTAGAGGAGCTTGTGAGCAGCCTATGCCTATTGAAATCGAACATTTAAACCATACTTACAAAGAAGGGACCCCTTTTGCCAGGCAGGCCCTCTTTGATATCAATCTTAAAATAGACGACGGAGAATTTGTGGGGCTCATCGGCCCCTCCCAATCAGGAAAAACCACCCTGGGCCAGCACCTGAATGCTCTGTTCATCCCCAAAAGCGGGCGCGTGTCTATTGACGGGCGGGATACAGCCGACCAAAAAACCGATCTGGTTCAGATCAGATTGGAAGTGGGTTATGTTTTTCAAAACCCTGAACACCAGCTATTTAAAGCCACTGTGGGCCAGGATGTCGCTTTCGGGCCTACCCGCCAGAGGTGCCTGCATGAAGAAATTCGGGAGCGGGTCAAGGAGGCGCTGTCCCTGGTAGGGCTTGACGAGGCCACTTTTCATGATCGGGACATCTTTACCCTGAGCGGCGGCCAGAAAAGAAGGGCAGCCATCGCCGGGGTGCTGGCCTGCCGCCCCAGGGTCCTCATCCTTGATGGGATCACGGCAGGGCTGGATCCGCGCGGCCGCCTGGAGGTGCTGGGGGTTATTGAAAAACTGCACCGGGAAAGAAAGATGACGGTGATCTTTATCTCCCACAGTATGGATGACGTAGCCCGCCTGGTGGAGCGGATTGTGGTCATGGACCAGGGCCGCATCGTCGACGACGGCCCGACCCGGGAGATCATCTCCCGAAGCGGTATGCTGCAGGGGATCGGCCTGGAACCGCCCCAGGTGATCGAGATTATGCAGCAGCTACGGGAAAGTGGTTTTGATGTGCCTACAGGAGTCCTGAATATCGATGAGGCGCTTTCTGAAATCGCCGAAGTTTTGGGCAGGCCGGGGGTGAACAGTAAATGGAGTTAACCAGAAATCTGACCCTGGGGATCTACCTTCCTGGTGATACTGCCGTGCACGGCCTGGACCCTCGGACCAAGCTCGTGGGAGCCACCGGTTTGATTACACTGCTCCTTTTTACTTACAACTATGCCGCCTATGCCTT
The DNA here is from genome assembly GCA_964596845.1 of uncultured Syntrophomonadaceae bacterium. Taxonomy (GTDB): domain Bacteria; phylum Bacillota; class Dethiobacteria; order DTU022; family DTU022; genus JAAZIN01. Next base: position 3,497 of record CAZQVX010000155.1, read on the forward strand.
CTTTGCCGCCTTCGCCCTGGGACTGATCCTGACCGCCAGGATTCCGGTTCGCTTTGCCCTGAAAGGTCTGCGGCCCATGTTGCCTTTTCTGGCGATGATGTGGCTCTTTCAGATATTTTTTCAAAAACCGGAGGGATCAAAAGAAATTTTCTCTTTCTGGATTCTGAAAGCAACGGACGCCGGACTGCACATCGGCACCTTGATGTCCATCCGGGTGCTGCTGCTCTTTCTGGTAACAACCATCCTCACCCTGACCACATCCACCGTGGAGCTGACCGATGGGGCCGAAGCCCTGCTGCGGCCGCTGCAAAAAATCGGCGTCCCTGCTCAGGAGCTGGCGCTGACCATGGTGATCGCCCTCAGATTCGTCCCCACCCTGGCCGAAGAGGCCGAAAAGATCATCAAGGCGCAGATGGCGCGCGGCG
>CAZQVX010000156.1:0-3889 GCA_964596845.1 uncultured Syntrophomonadaceae bacterium
GTCCAGCACCGCATCACCCATGCTGTGCCGCAGATCAAGATCCCCGTCAAGTTTCCAGGGCTCTCGTCCCTGGTAGAGGTCGCCCACCCGCAAGTGGCGCCCGCAGGAACCGTGCCCCCTGTGGAAACTCCCGGCGCCCTTTTTGAAAAGAGGAGCCCGCCGGCCAAACATGATCGACGCGCCCAGAGCAACCAGCAGGACTGGCCAGGCATGGCGGGTGATATCAGCGCCCTTGAGCACGGTCACACCGGCGTTGAAAAGGATATCGAAAAGACCGATACCCCCCACCCACAAACCCAAACCAAGCATGAGCCAGGCAGCCGGCCAATGCCTGAAGCTGAACCGCACCAGCATCACCCCCAGCAGTACCAGGACAACGGGCCAAAAAGCCAGGCCGAGATGGAAAACTCCTGTGCCCTGGACCAGGGCGGCCGCCCCCACAAGGATTAGAATAAAACCCCAAATTCTGCGTTCCATAAATTTTATCTCCCTTAGATCCAGGCTGGCGGCGCTGGAATCACCCCGCGCTGCTGCAACGCCAGCTTATCGTAAATAACGGGGCACACACAGGTCCCGAAGCAGGATTTTCAATTGCCCTTCAGGATGATTTTTTCACCGGACTTCAGCATGACTGCAAGTCCGGATCAAATAATGGCACTTCAAGACCTGGCCCCATTACATGAACCGCAAGAACCGTCCCCGCGGATCGGTTACGGTGTTTCTACTGAACCGATGAGGATATCTACTACCTCTGCGATAATGTCGGGGGGTGCATTTTCTGCGAACACGGCATTTCTGGCTGATAGATCGAGTGATTTTGCTTGTTCACACATGATTACACCCTTTGTTCCAGTCCTGTGATCTAAAGGAACATGCAGGGGAAATCCTCTGTCTGTGCCGGTTATGGGGCAAACGATGGCCAGATTAGTCAGCCTGTGGAAAGTAGAGTTGCTGACCACAAAAGCAGGCCTTCTGCCCTCCTGTTCATGCCCGGTTTGCGGGTTAAAATCAAGAAAAGCAATGTCACCCTGTTGCGGAACATATTGCCCTACCATACTTCTTTACCTGCCGGCTTGCCGGTATCCCATTCCACCGGCCGGTAGTCACCCTCATATCCGGCAGAGCGTTCCTGCAGAGTAAGATGTTTATTTACAGGCGTAATCAGCAAATTCCCATTTTCGACCTTAACTTCCACGCGATCATTTTCACGCAGGCCGGCCTTTTCTAGAACGGCTTTCGGGATTCGGACAGCCTGGCTGTTCCCCCATTTTTGAATCGTGGTATACATCAAATCACCCCTTAGAGCCAAGTATATACGGTGTATCTACATACGTCAAGATTTTACTTTCTCCCATTCTCCCATTGCCCGCTCAACGATCTCTACGAACTGTTTCATCTGTTAATTGTAAATTCCTTTTAGCGGTATCTCCAGGCCTTCAAAGGCCGGCGAGCTGATAGTTTCAGCGATCGTAAAGGTGCGTGTCTCTTCAATGTCCCGCTCCTCTGAAAAGCTGTAGCGGATAATGGTCTTTTGCACCGGATCTGCAACCCAGTACTCCTGAACACCACTCTTCATGTAAAGCTGCAGCTTTGTCGCCATATCTTTCCCCTTTGTCGATGGGGAGAGCACCTCTACAATGAGCGCCGGGATACCCCAGTATTTGTTGTCCTTGCCCACCTTCTCCAGATCACAGACAACCAAAATGTCCGGCTGGACCACATTGGGATCCTCTTCGAACTTTGTGGCAAAACCGAAAAGGCGCACATCCAGCGGCGCCGTCAGCGACCGGCAGGGTTTACCCTTGAAGTAATTGTAGAAACGACCTGAGATCTCGTTTACCACAGCCTGGTGGTTAAAACCGGGTGAGGCCAGCAGGTAGACTTGACCGTCGATGAGTTCATATCTCTGGTCGGATGATTCAACAAGCTCCATGTACTCCTCATAGCTGATCTTTCGCGTTGGCCGGTAACCTTTTGATTCCTCGTTAAGGATAAAAAAATCAGGTTCATAATAACGGATCAGCTTGGCGACGCTTTTGCCGTTTTTGACCACGATAATGTCTTCCTTCTCCACCAGCGCGAGATACTTGCCGAAAGCATTCTGCAGATCCGTTGAATTAACCCGCATCGCTAAAACACCTCCCTATGTATTAGCTATAATTATAAAGCTGTAGTAGCTATATTGTCAACATTATTTAGCTATCCGGCTATTTGCGCTGTGGACTCTTTGGAATGATCCCTTCTTGCAGAAAAGAAAGGGCTGCCGGAGAGGCCCATGCCTGATAAAACATAAGGAGACAGGGTAAAAATATTACATGGCACTAAAGAGGGTGAAGCAAAAATATGAAAAAGTACCTCCCGTCACTTTGCTGAAGGAGTGCGTAAATTGAACAGGCCGCTGCCCACGATCATGCCTGAAGACAGGGCCCCGGACCCTGATTTTTCTTGCGATCAATGTGAACTGGCCGGTCACGGCACCAGGGTCGTTTGGGGAGAGGGAAACCCGAAGGCCCCGCTGTTCGTCATCCTCGATAATCCCGGAGCCAGGGAGAATAAAGAAGGTGTCCCCTACCTCTGCGGCACCAGGGAAACACTGCAAACAGCAGCTTTTGAGGCCGGGTTCGGGCCGGACTCCATGTACGTAAGCTATATCCTGAAATGCAGGCCCCGCAGGGCTTATGATAAAGAGAGGGCCAGATCCGTCTGCCTGGGGTATTTATGGGGGCAGCTGGAAAGGGCGAACCCGCGCCTGGTCGTGTGCCTGGGCAATGTGGTCTGCCAGGCTTTTTTCGGAGACCCCGGGGCGGAGGTAAAACAGCTGCGGGGCAGGGTGCACCGGGTCAGAGGCTACCCCGTGGTCACCTCCTACCACCCCCTGGCCGTCAGGAGAAGGCCCGTCCTTTATAAATTTTTTTTGGCCGATTGGGAGCTGGCTGCAAGCCGGCTTGCAAACTCCGCCTCCCCCGCACCTAGAGCAAGATGTTGATGATTCCGGCAGCGGCCGCCACTGCCGCAGCTGCAATAGCATAGATGAGCAGGGATCGCAGGCCCTTAAGTTTTTCTTCTAACTTTTCAATGCGGACAGATATGCCTTCAGTGCTCTCTGCCACGCTGCAAATTTTTTCATCGAGTCCGCTTAACTGTAATTCCATTTTATTTTCCAGGGTCTTTTGGCCATCAACCACTTGAGGGCCGAAAGCCGCCAGCGTGTTCAGCAGATCACCCAGGCCTTTGCTGATTTCATAGGCCGTCAACAGCTGCTCTTTCAGGTCGTCTCTAACGCTTTCCAGGCTCCGGCCGGCTGCCCGGTAGGAAGCCGCCTCCGCTTGCAGTTTTTTAAGCGTTTCAATAAGCGTCTCCGCATCCTCCACCGCCTTGAGAAAACGATGAGCATTACCACTCTCCATTTATTTACCCCCTATTCAGGCAATAACGCCAGGCATTGGTCATTCAGGTAACTAAGCAGGGACAAGGCCGGGGCAACAGCCAAGGCTTCCGGCAGCCCCTCCACCATGGCCTTGCTGAAGGCGATCCCTGCAAACATCTGCGATACCTGCGCCAGCAGTTCAGCAGCCAGCTTTTCGCTGCGCCTGTAAACCTGCTCCATGGACCAGGCCATAAATAAGTAAAGCCTCTTCTCTTCAATAACATAATTGTCCACAGATGACTTCACTGCAGCAAAGAAATTTTGCTTGACCACCTCTTCGTTCGCTTCCCGGGTGTAGATCTCGGCCAATGACCGGAGCATGAGCAGGCTGGGATAATCGGGGTAGGATTCCAGGTAGCGTGATACCTGTCCCCGGATTTCCGCGGCTTCATTAGGTGACCAGATCCCTTCAAGGATGGTCATCATCTCCGCCAGGCCGCTGTCAGGAGCCTTAAGCAGGGT
>CAZQVX010000157.1:0-3862 GCA_964596845.1 uncultured Syntrophomonadaceae bacterium
CCGCAAGCCCCGCGGCCTGGTCCTGGTCACCGGGCCCACCGGCAGCGGCAAGACCACCACCCTATATTCGGCCTTGAACTATCTCAACCGCACCGAAGACAACCTGATCACGGTGGAAGACCCCGTCGAATATCGTCTTGACGGAATCAACCAGGTTCAGGTCAACCCGCGGATCAAATTAACCTTTGCCAGCGCCCTGCGCACGATCCTGCGCCAGGACCCGAACATCATCATGATCGGGGAGATCCGCGATCTGGAGACCGCCGAGATGGCCACCCGGGCCGCACTTACCGGCCATCTCGTCCTGAGCACGCTGCACACCAACGATGCCAGCTCCACCGTCACCCGTCTTCTTGATATGGGCGTCGACAGCTACCTGATCACCTCTTCGCTGATCGGGGTTGTCGCCCAGCGGCTCGTCCGCAAAATATGCGACAACTGCCGCGAAGAATATCGCCTTTCCGATCAGGAACAGGCTCTGTTCAGCAATACCTTCAACCGGGAGCCGCCGGAGATACTGCAGCGCGGCCAGGGTTGCCGCGAGTGCAACGAAACCGGTTACCGCGGGCGCTTCGCCATTCACGAGATGATGCCGATGCACCGGGAGCTGATTCGCCTGACCCTGGAAAGGGCCTCGGCAGATGTTCTGCGCGAAAAAGCGCTCCAGCTGGGGATGATCCCCCTGCTGCAGGAAGGGCTGCACCGGATCGAAACCGGCGAGACCACGATCGAAGAGATCGTCCGCGTCGCCTACAGCAGCTCCGGCAACGAAGAATTGGCCGAACCTGTCCCCGTCAAAAAGGTTGCCGCGCCCTCTCCGCCGGAACCGGCCGAAGAGGGCCCTCCTGCCGAAGCGGCAGCCGGACCGGACTTCACCGATCAGTTGAACCCCGCGGCCGGGCCGAACCCCGAACCAAGGGAGGCCCCCGCAGAGGCTCCCGAACCCCGGGAGGCTCCCGCAGAGGTCCCCGTGGCCAGGCCGGCCCCGGCGGTCAAAGCGGTGAAAAGCGGACGCCGTTTTGAGCGAAAAGCTGTCGCCGCCGCCAGGCCCGGAATCAATCTCTCTCTGGAGGGGCCGGTTGCGGCCCTCCCCGGCGAGACGATCGCTTTTCATTTTAATATTATTAACAGCGGCACCGTTGAGCTCGCCGGAGTGCGGGTCACCGCACCCCTCTTCGGTCAATCATGGTGCTTTAATATCGGCAATCTCGGCGTGGGGCGCGCCTCGGCCTTCAGCTTTAACTACACCGTCCCCGCCGGGTCGCCCCCGGTTTTGGAAAATGAAGGCAGGGTCACCGGATCTGCCGGAACGACGGAGATATCTGCCGTCACGCTCCACCGGGTCAGGGTCACCTCATCTTTTGCCGAAGACGAATATCTTCAGCTCTAGCCGGGTCTTTAGAAATAGGAAAGGAAACGGAGTGAATAGGATGAACTTTCAGATTAACCCCCTTCTCCAGCTGGCCGTCGCTCAAAACGCTTCCGACCTGCATCTTACCGCCGGGCTGCCGCCCACACTGCGGCTGCACGGTGAACTGGTGCCTTTGAAGGTTCCCAAGCTCTACCCCCCGGACACCGAGACCCTGGCGGGGCAGATCATGGATGAAAAACAGTCCAAGATCTTTAAAGAGAAGGGTGAACTCGACCTGGCCTATTCCCGCCCGGGGCTGGCCCGCTTCCGCGTCAACGTCTACCGCCAGCGCGGCAGCATCGCCATCGCCATGCGCGTGATCAATACCGAGATCCCTTCGCTGGAATCCTTAGGGCTGCCCGAGGTGGTCAAAGATCTGGCTAATTACCGCAAGGGGTTGATCCTGGTTACCGGACCCACCGGCAGCGGCAAATCGACGTCCCAGGCTTCGGTCATCGATCTCATCAACCACCGGCGCAACTGCCACATCATCACTCTTGAAGACCCCATCGAATACCTGCACACCAACAAAAGCTGCATGGTCAACCAGCGTGAGATCGGCAGCGACAGCAGCGGTTTTGCCGTGGCTCTGCGGGCCGCCCTGCGCCAGGATCCCGATGTCATCCTTGTGGGTGAGATGCGCGATCTTGAGACCATCTCCACCGCCATCACCGCCGCCGAGACGGGGCATTTGGTTATGGCCACGCTTCACACCGTGGATGCCGCCCAGACCATCGACCGCGTCATCGACGTCTTTCCGCCGCACCAGCAGCAGCAGATCCGCATCCAGCTGGCCAACACCCTCATCGGGGTCGTCGCCCAGCGCTTGCTCAAGCGCAAAGACGGCACCGGGCGCGTCCCCGCTGTAGAGATTCTGATCAGCAACCCCGCCGTGCGCAACCTCATCCGCGAGGGTAAGATCCACCAGATCTACTCCGTGATCCAGACGGGGGGGCGCCAGGGGATGCAGCTTATGGATAAACACTTAGAAGATCTCTTTCGCACAGGTATCATCGACCGGCAGACCGCTCTGGAAAACGCCACCTCGCCCGATGAACTGGCCGCCACTCTGGACCGCGGCCGCGAGCAAAACGGGCCGCCCCTTGAGATGGCCGCCGCCGGCGGCGTAAATTACCAGGGCCGTTTTACTTGAAAGAAAGGAGCCGTCAGCGTTGCCTATATTTCGCTATAACGTCAAAAGCCTTGAAGGGGAGAGCAGCCAGGGCACTTTAAGCGCCCCCAGCCTGCGCGACGCCTTAGAGCAGCTGCGCGCGCAAGAGGTTTTTGTGATCAGCATTAAAGAGCAGGGGGCGGTCTCTCCGAGCCGCGAGTTCTCTTTTAAAAGCCTGCTCGAAAATATGCAGAAGAAAAAGCCCAAAAGCCGCGACTTTATGATTTTCTGCCGCCAGTTCGCCACCATGTTAAATGCCGGCATCACTGTGCTGCAGATCTTGAAGATTTTAGCCCAGCAGTCCGAGAACCAGGCCATGCAAGAGCGCCTGCGCGATGTCTCCCTCAATGTAGAGCGCGGCAGTGACCTTGCCGGGGCACTGCGCAAGCATGGCGATTTCTTTCCCCAGATCATGATCAGCATGGTCGAGGCCGCCGAGGCCGGCGGCATTTTAGACGCCGTCATGGAGCGTCTGGCGACTCACTTTCAGAACCAGCACGACTTAGAAGAGAAGATCCGCGGCGCTACGACTTATCCCATCGTCGTCTCCGGTCTGGCCCTGGCGGTGATGGCGCTTATGGTCTTCTTTGTGCTGCCCCGCTTCGCCGATATCTTCGGCGACATGGGCTTCGAGATGCCTCTGCTCACCCGGATTCTTTTAGGTATAAGCGATTTTGTCATCGGCTACTGGTATATCAGCATTCCCCTGATTATTGTGTTGCTGTTCGCCGCACGGCGCTACCTGCGCACCCCCGGCGGGCGGGACTGGCTCGATCGCATTCAGCTGCGTCTGCCGGTCTACGGCAAGATCTACAGCATCATGATCGTGTCCCGTTTCTCCCGCACCTTAAGCACGCTCTTGGCCAGCGGGGTCTCTCTGATTCCTTCGCTGGAGCTATCTGAGAAGGTGGTCAATAACGTTGCTTTAGCCGCCGCCTTGACCGAAGCCCGCCGCGTCATCCGCCAGGGTCAGTCTTTGGCGCTGCCTCTAGCGGCGAGCGGGCTATTTCCGCCCATGCTGGTCGAGATGATCCATATCGGCGAAGAGAGCGGCGCCTTGGACGGCATGCTCTCGCGCACCGCCGATTTTTACGAGAGCGAGCTGACCTTTATCTTGGATCGCTTAAGCTCTATCATCGAGCCGGTCATGATTATCGCTGTGGGCATCGTGGTGGGGCTGTTGATGGTCTCTATCATCCAGCCCATGTTCGGTATTTACCAGATGATCTAGGATGTTCAAGGCGCAAGCCCTGTGGAGGGGGAGCCTTTTTACATATATA